>NZ_JBFSSD010000012.1:0-123212 GCF_041466145.1 Vibrio sp. 10N.239.312.D08
ATTTAGGTTCTGGCGCCGAGAGGTGTGAGAGTTCAAGTCTCTCCGACCGCACCATCATTAAATAGAACCCAGCTTTTTAGCTGGGTTTTGTTTTATCTGGAATATGCAAATCTGCTAGCCAAGTCACCAAGTATTCTCTTCTGTAACCTCACTTTTAATACGATTTTATAAGACAATGTCAGCTCCATTTTCTAATTGAGTATGACTAGCCTATGAAAGCCCTCCCCTTAACGATCGGTTGCTACACAGATACGCCAAGTAAAAGCCAAGGTGTTTATCAAACTCAGTTAGATCTAGAAACAGGAAAACTATTACCTCTAGAGCTGATCATCAAATGTACTAACCCCTCTTTTGTTACTGTAACAAAAACTGGGATCTATACTGCATCGGAAGTTGACCAGCAAAAACAGCCCCAGCTCATTCATATACCTAATGTTGATTCACAGCTAACACCCAATGCGAGCCTCGTCTCGGGAGATCACCCTTGTCACGTCGCGATAGATCCACACAATAAGTTTGCTATCACGTCGCAATACTCATCAGGCACATTCGATATTTTTAGCTTAAGTATCAATGGCAGCATCGATAAGCGACTCAAAACAATCAAGATGGTTGGTTCCGGGCCAAACAAAGAGAGACAAACTAGCCCACACGCCCATCAATGTCTGTTCCTACAAAACTCACCACAGTTTGTGACCGTCGATCTCGGCACCGATCGCATCAACTTCTATTGCTTTGATGAAGAGCAAGAAGAGTTCCTTGATGAGCCAATGCAGTCTATTAAGGTGCCCGCCGGCAATGGACCTCGTCATTTAATCTTTAACAAAGCTGAAGACAGAGCCTATGTAGTCTGTGAACTCTCTGAAACGTTACTGTTTTTGAAAAAGGTTTTAGGCATTTGGAATGTAGTGGAAGAGATTGATGCATTGCCTAATATGGAGAAGGGAGAAGCCGCAGCTGCGATTAAGCTATCGCCTGATGAGCAATTCCTTTATGTGTCATGTCGACATCAATCAAGAATCAGCAGCTTCAAAATCGACTCTGAGAATCAAAAGCTGACTTTCATTGATAGCTACGACACTGCAGGTAAATTCCCAAGAGACTTCCATATAACTGACGATGGAAAATGGCTTATCGCAGCCAACCAGCACTCCAACAACATCACCTCATTCAAGCGAGATAATGAGGACGGGTCTTTAGTTTATACAGGGTACTCTTTAGAGATCGATGCACCAGTTTGCGTTACGCAGTAGTTATAGCATTCAACACCATACAAAAAAGGAGAGCATCTGCTCTCCTTTTCTGTATAAATAACCGGAACTAATGAAAATTAAAGACCCAAGGCGTATTTCAATACTTGAGTTTTAATCGGCCCAGAGTTCTCTGCTAGTTTTAGTGCGGCATTACGTACAAACTTAAGCGGACCAATGTCGTTGCTGAATGTCTTGTAGAAGAAATCCATGCCACTCTGCATCATTAGATTGTCGCCTCTTCTTATCACTTCATAGCGTCTTGCTACAGACTGGTTCAATTCACCCTTTTCTTTGGTGACATCCAGCAGTACTGATACATCTTTGAAGCCTAAGTTAACACCCTGCCCAGCCAAAGGGTTGATGGTATGCGCAGAGTCTCCGACTAAAATACAGTTATTCTTCGAGTATGATTGAGCATGACGTCGTGTCAGAGGAAAAGAACCCGAATTCAAGACTTTGATATCACCTAACTCTTTAGGAAAGTGAGTAAGTACTTCGTCACGTAGTTTTTCAGGAGTCATTGCTGATAGTTGCTTAATACGCAGTGGAGAATCATACCAAACTAACGAGCCCAGCCCGACTTCTTGACCGTCAGAGGTTAGAGAACACAAAGGCAAAAATGAACGAGGACCACTTGGTAGAAATTGCTGCCAAGTAATATCTTGCTGAGGTTGTTCTGTTTCTACATTGATAAGCATACAGTGTTGTCGATAATCCCAAGCCGTAATGCCAATTCCAGCTTGTTGACGAACGGCTGAATTCGCACCATCAGCACCAACCACCCACTTCGCAGATAACTCAACCCCAGATTGAAGCTTAACGATATTGGTTTCACCAAACTCAATCACATCGAGCTTTTCTGGACATAACAGTTCGAGATTGTCGTAGGCATCAAATTGAGACCATAAACCTAATTGAATGAGTCTGTTCTCAACGATATAGCCCAAACGAGGAAGGTCTAGTGATGCAGCATCAAATCGAGTACGACACTCTGGGTGCTCCCACGTCTCTAAACGTTTATAAGAACACACTCGCATTGCTGCAATACTTTGCCATGCACCAAGATCTTCAAGCAAATCGACCGATGCTTGAGAAATCGCTGACACACGAATGTCCATAGCTTGCGATTCATCAAAAGCTTGTGGGGCAAAACCTTCGATTACCGCAACACTCAGACCTTGCTTTGCAAAACCGATTGCTGTTGCTGCGCCAACCATGCCGCCACCGACTACTACAATATCGTAACTGTTCATATTTTGTACTTATCAGTTTGATTCTTTGACTGTTTTTGATTGTACTTTTTCATAACTAACTTGTAACCAAAAACCTTATTCGAAAAAAGGGTTATCCCTTATGGAATATGGCGTTAACGATAATAAAAACCACTACATAAGAGATTTGTTCAGACTACTAGTCAGTCGGTTTTGAAACCAGTACAATACGCCGCTTGCCGCTAGAGCCTGTCATAAAATTGAATACCGAATTATGACAAACGGGGCTAGCGGATGAATAATGGGCGATTTGCTCCCTTAAATTAAACTAACGATCGAGCGAACATATAATGAGTAAGAAACTGCTAATTAAAACTTGGGGCTGTCAGATGAATGAATATGATTCATCAAAAATGGCCGACCTGCTTAACGCTGCAAATGGCTATGAGCTAACTGAAGTACCTGAGGAAGCAGACGTACTACTATTGAATACTTGTTCTATCCGCGAAAAAGCGCAAGAAAAAGTATTCCACCAGCTTGGTCGTTGGAAAACGCTTAAAGATAAAAAAGAAGGTGTGGTGATCGGTGTGGGTGGCTGTGTAGCGACTCAAGAAGGTGATCACATTCGTCAACGTGCACCTTACGTAGACGTTATCTTTGGCCCACAAACATTACACCGTTTGCCAGAGATGATTAAATCATCACTGTCTAACGAAAAGCCAGTAATGGACATCTCTTTCCCAGAGATCGAAAAGTTCGATAACCTGCCAGAGCCAAAAGCTGAAGGCGCGACGGCGTTCGTTTCTATCATGGAAGGTTGTTCTAAATACTGTACTTACTGCGTTGTACCATACACACGTGGCGAAGAAGTTAGCCGTCCAATGGATGATGTACTTTTCGAAGTTGCTCAACTTGCAGAGCAAGGCGTACGTGAAGTTAACCTGCTAGGTCAAAACGTAAACGCATACCGCGGTCCAACACACGAAGGCGATATCTGTTCATTCGCAGAACTGCTTCGTCTTGTTGCTTCTATCGACGGTATCGACCGTATTCGTTTCACAACAAGCCACCCGCTTGAGTTTGGTGACGACATCATTGAAGTTTACAAAGACACACCAGAGCTAGTGAGCTTCCTTCACCTACCAGTACAAAGTGGTAGTGACCGTATTCTTACGATGATGAAGCGCCCACATACGGCTATCGAGTACAAATCTATTATCCGTAAACTGCGTAAAGCTCGCCCTGACATTCAAATCAGCTCTGACTTTATTGTTGGTTTCCCTGGTGAGTCTAAGCAAGACTTCCAAGATACAATGAAGCTAATTAAAGACGTTGATTTCGATATGAGCTTCAGCTTTGTTTTCTCTCCACGTCCAGGTACGCCAGCGGCAGATTACCCATGTGATGTACCAGCACAAGAGAAGAAAGATCGTCTGTACGAACTGCAGCAAACGGTAAACACACAAGCTATGCGTTTCTCTCGTCTAATGTTAGGCACAGAGCAACGTATCCTTGTTGAAGGCCCATCAAGAAAGAACCTAATGGAACTTCGCGGCCGTACAGAAAACAGCCGTGTTGTGAACTTCGAAGGTTCTGCAGACCTAATCGGTCAATTCGTAGATGTGAAGATCACTGAGGTTTACACCAACTCACTACGTGGTGAGCTAGTTCGCACAGAAAAAGACATGGGTCTACGCGTTGTTATGACTCCAGCAGAAATGATGGAAAAAACAAAACGTGAAGACGAGCTAGGTGTAGCGACATTTACGCCATAGGCAATACAACTGTTTGAGCACAAAGCGCAAACACAAAGCTTGAAATTACCTAACTAAGTGACCATCTTAGAAATAGGGATATCACCATCAGAAGCCCGGTCTAAATCGGGCTTTTTGCTCTTTGTTTTATTTAAGAGTGAGTGGCACAAAATGAGAGGCTAATTTGAGCAATAAAATCGTTACCTTAGAGATAAATCTAGAACCAGCAGACAACAAGCGCTTGGCAAGTTTATGCGGACCATTTGACGACAACATCAAGCATCTTGAGCGTCGTCTGGGCGTTGAGATTAATTACCGTAGCAACTTTTTCACCATTGTCGGTAAGCCTCACACTACAGCCGCAGCTTTAGACATCATCAAACACCTCTATGTTGAAACGGCTCCAGTTAAAGGCAACATAATCGATATCGAACCAGAGCAAATACATCTGGCGATCACCGAGTCAGGCATTTTGGAGCAACACGTCGAGTCTGAAATTGACTACGGCAAAGAAGTGACCATTAAGACTAAAAAAGGCGTCATCAAACCTCGAACGCCAAACCAAGCACAGTACCTAATGAACATGGTGACTCATGACATCACCTTTGGTATTGGGCCAGCAGGTACAGGTAAAACCTACTTAGCCGTTGCTGCAGCAGTTGATGCACTTGAACGCCAAGAGATTCGTCGCATTCTATTGACGCGCCCTGCTGTTGAAGCCGGTGAGAAGCTTGGTTTCCTACCGGGTGATTTAAGCCAAAAAGTAGACCCATATTTACGTCCACTTTACGATGCGCTGTTTGAGATGCTTGGCTTTGAGCGAGTTGAGAAGCTGATTGAACGTAACGTAATTGAAGTTGCGCCACTGGCTTACATGCGTGGTCGTACATTGAATGATGCGTTTATCATTCTTGATGAGAGCCAAAACACCACGGTAGAACAGATGAAGATGTTCTTAACCCGTATCGGTTTTAACTCACGCGCTGTGATCACAGGTGATATTACGCAAATCGATTTACCTCGTGGTGCAAAATCAGGCTTACGCCATGCGACTGAAGTGCTCAATGAAGTCGACGACATTAGCTTTAACTTCTTCATGTCTGAAGACGTCGTTCGTCACCCTGTAGTTGCTCGTATCGTCAACGCATACGAGAAGTGGGAAGCAAAAGACCAGAAAGAGCGCAAAGAGTTTGAAAAGCGTAAACGTGAAGAGCGTGAAGCCAAACTTCTTGAGGCTCAGCAGGTAGTTACGACACAATTAGCAACACAAAATAGCTCTGTAATTGCAGAACAAGGTGATAAATAGATGTCTATTGAACTAGACCTGCAATTAGCGGTCGAAAATGAGCAAGGTCTTCCAACTGAGCAAGATATTCAGCTTTGGTTGGACAAGACAATTCCTCAGTTTCAAGAGAACGCTGAGTTGACGGTTCGTATCGTTGATACACAAGAAAGCCACCAGCTCAATCATGAATATCGTGGCAAAGATAAGCCAACTAACGTGTTGTCTTTTCCATTCGAGGCTCCTCCAGGGATCGAGTTAGATCTACTGGGCGACCTCATTATCTGCCGCCAAGTTGTCGAAAAAGAAGCAGAAGAGCAAAGTAAGCCTCTGCTAGCACACTGGGCTCATATGGTTGTACATGGCAGTCTGCATCTGCTAGGTTATGATCATATCGAAGATGATGAAGCTGAAGAGATGGAGTCACTCGAGACAGAAATCATGCAATCTATGGGGTTTGAAGACCCTTACATTCTAGAAAAGTAAATTGATTCTAGTAAAGTAGGTTGCAGAGAAACAATAACTCATCGAACCTGTGATTTTCACAGGAATCTGAGTTGTAACGTGTGCTATCACACTTCTGATAGCGTTATTTTTTGAGAAATCATGAACGAAGGTAACCCCCCCACTTCTGAGGGAAGTAAAAAATCTGAAGGTCCGAGTAGAAAGTCCTTCTTTGAACGCCTAGGCCAACTATTTCAAGGTGAAGTAAAAGATCGCCAAGAGCTCGTAGATGTAATCCGCGACTCAGAAATTAATGACCTAATTGACCACGACACACGCGACATGCTCGAGGGTGTTATGGAAATTTCAGAGATGCGAGTACGCGATATCATGCTGCCTCGCTCTCAAATGGTTACAGTTGAACGCACAGATGATCTAGATACATTGATTGCGCTCATTACTGATGCTCAACACTCTCGCTACCCAGTGATCAGTGAAGATAAAGACCATGTTGAAGGCATTCTATTAGCGAAGGACCTACTTAAGTATTTGGGTTCAGAAAGTGCTCCATTTGATATCGAACAAGTGATTCGCCCTGTCGTGGTTGTTCCTGAAAGTAAGCGAGTTGATCGCCTGCTTAAGGAGTTCCAAGAAGAGCGTTACCACATGTCTATCGTTGTCGATGAGTTTGGTGGAGTTTCTGGCCTGGTAACCATTGAAGATATCCTCGAAGAAATCGTTGGTGAAATTGAAGACGAGTTCGACGATGAAGAAGAGCTAGATATTCGTAAGCTGAGTAAGCATACCTTCTCTGTAAAAGCTTTAACCACTATTGAAGAGTTCAACGATACGTTTAACACTGCCTTTAGTGACGACGAAGTGGATACGGTAGGCGGCATGGTTATGACAGCACTCGGCCACCTGCCGGTTCGTGGCGAAATTGTAGAAATCGAAAACTACCATTTCAAAATAACATCAGCAGATAACCGTCGTGTGATTCAGCTACAGGTAACCATTCCTGACGAACAGCCTCTTCCGACTATCGAAGAATAACAACTTCTCTCTAAAGAGATGACAGAAATTAGATGACTAATACCTTTATTCATCGCCTATTACGGCCGCTTGCGGCCGTTTTTGTTGGCGCTATAACCACCCTTTCATTCGCTCCATACTCTATATGGCCTCTTGCTATTCTCAGCCCAGCTTTGTTGCTGTTACTGATCCACAACCGCTCTCCTAAAAGTGCGCTTTGGATTGGCTACGCATGGGGTTTAGGTCAATTCACCACAGGTATCAGCTGGGTATACGTCAGCATTGATGGTTTTGGCGGCATGCCACTGGCAGCCAACCTATTTTTGATGGCATTGCTTGTTGGCTACCTAGCCGTTTATTCAGGGCTATTTACCTGGGGTTTGAATAAATTCTTCCCTGCCAATAACCTAAGCCGCTTTTTCCTTGCAGCTCCTGCATTCTGGCTAGTCTGTGATTGGCTGCGTGGCTGGGTAATGACGGGCTTCCCTTGGCTTTGGTTAGGCTACAGCCAAATCGATTCGCCATTGGGTTCATTTGCACCGATTGGCGGCGTAGAGCTAGTAACTTTAGCGATCATTGTTTCAGCCTCTGCATTCACTTATGCGATTGTTAACCGGGCTTGGAGCATCGCTCTCATTCCCGCCGTCGTATTTAGTGCAGGCTTTGGTATTCGCAACATCGACTGGGTCACGCCGAACCCTGAAAAAACCACGTCAGTCGTCTTGATACAAGGCAACGTCGATCAAGACAGTAAATGGCTACCGAGTCATCGCTGGCCAACCATGATGAAGTACACCGACCTAAGCAGAGAAAACTGGGGAGCGGATATCATCATCTGGCCTGAAGCGGCTATTCCAGCATTCGAAGTTGAGATCCCATCTTTCCTACGTAACTTGGATAGCGCAGCGAAGATGAACAACAGTTCGATCATTACCGGTGTGCTGAATCAGTCTGAAGATAAGAAATACTACAACAGTGTTCTTTCTCTCGGTGTGAATCCATACGGTGAGTACAGCTACGATCCAGACGAACGCTACCATAAACACCACCTGTTACCATTTGGTGAGTTTGTGCCGTTTGAAGATATCTTGCGTCCATTAGCACCTTTCTTTAACTTGCCAATGTCATCATTTAGCCGTGGCGACTTTGTTCAACCAAACATAGTGGCAAATGGTCGTCACTTAGCGCCTGCGTTGTGTTACGAGATCATCTTTAATGATCAAGTTAGGCAGAACGTAACCGACGAGACTGACTTTATTTTAACGCTCTCTAACGATGCGTGGTTTGGTCGTTCGATTGGCCCTCTGCAACATATGGAAATCGCACAGATGCGTGCTCTGGAGCTTGGTAAGCCAGTTATTCGCTCGACCAACAATGGTGTGACGGCAGTTACCGATTACAAAGGCAACATCCTCAAACAAGTACCTCAGTTTGAAACGGCAGTGTTAAAAGCTGAACTCATTTCAACGGATGGTCAAACGCCTTATCACACAGTAGGTACTTGGCCACTGTATATCTGGGCGATGCTCAGCTTGGTGATTGGTTGGGTAATTAGAAAGCCAAAAAGCTAGATTCGACGAAAAGTGATTTGAGGGTTGACTGATCGGGTCAACCCTTTTTCATTGCTGTGGTTTTGCGTTGATACGCTATGGTTCAGAAGCTTACGGTTTAAGGGCTTTACGACTAAACCCTTTAGAACCACATTTAATGCATGGAATGATATTGGTTGGGTGGTTATATTCGGTTTGGTGACCACACTCGTCACATACTAAGGTTCCCAAGCCAATGACTTCACCCGCTTGATACAAGCCTTGGTGTTCTAAGTCTTGGAACAGTTCAACCCATTCCACCTTAGTACGATCAGTAATATCCAACAGCCCTTGCCAAATAGAGTCCGCAATCATCAAATAGAATGGACCGCTTTTACTCTCTTCATAGCTTTCGGAAAACTCTTTTAAGTCCGACTTCACGTAGGCAGAGATCAATGAAAGCTCATCTTTAGTCATATCATTAGCTGCTTTCGCAAACTTGCCCGACGTTTCGATTTTGTTGTTGAGCTCTTCAGGGCTATGCTTCAGCGTTTCAATCACCTCTTCGACGACTTCTTCATAGAGCGCTTTTTTCTTCGGCATAACAACCTCCTTAAGATAACCAACCTTTTAGTGAGCAAACGGATGCGCTGCAATGCACTCCCGCTTACAAACAAATGCAATTCATACTCTTAAGTATAGTTGCCCTGCGAAATTCAGTGAAAATTACACAATCTACTAAGCGGCAACTGCAAGTATGAAGGGTATAACTATTGTTGTCCTCAGCTCCTTTAGGTATTCTATGACGATCTGTAAGATTCTGTTCTAACCGAACTCACAAATTCCAAGATAACCGGATACCATCGATGCAAGAACAATATAACCCGCAAGAGATTGAACAAAAGGTTCAACAACACTGGGATAACAGCGAGACTTTCGTTGTAAGTGAAGACCCAAACAAAGAAAAATTCTACTGTCTTTCTATGTTCCCTTACCCAAGTGGCCGACTGCACATGGGTCACGTGCGTAACTACACCATCGGTGATGTGGTATCTCGTTTCCAACGTCTACAAGGCAAAAACGTAATGCAGCCAATTGGTTGGGATGCATTCGGCCTACCTGCAGAAAACGCCGCTGTTAAAAACAATACAGCACCTGCACCATGGACTTACGAAAACATTGAGTACATGAAGAACCAGCTTAAGCTTCTAGGCTTTGGTTACGACTGGAACCGTGAATTCGCAACGTGTACTCCAGAGTACTACCGTTGGGAACAAGAGTTCTTCACTAAGCTTTACGAAAAAGGCCTGGTTTACAAGAAGACATCTTCAGTGAACTGGTGTCCAAACGACCAAACAGTACTGGCAAATGAGCAAGTAGAAGACGGTTGTTGCTGGCGTTGTGACACTCCAGTAGAGCAAAAGAAAATTCCACAGTGGTTTATTAAAATCACTGAGTACGCTCAAGAGCTACTAGACGATCTAGACAACCTTGAAGGTTGGCCTGAAATGGTTAAGACCATGCAGCGCAACTGGATCGGCCGCTCTGAAGGTGTTGAGCTATCTTTCGCTGTTAACGGCGAAGAAGCACCATTAGAAGTGTACACAACACGTCCAGATACACTAATGGGTGTTTCTTACGTTGGTATCGCTGCAGGTCACCCTCTTGCAGAGAAAGCATCGAAGAACAACCCAGAGCTTGCTGCATTCGTTGAAGAGTGTCGTAACACTAAAGTTGCTGAAGCTGAACTCGCAACGATGGAAAAGAAAGGTATGGATACTGGCCTAACGGCTATCCACCCTCTTAACGGTCGTGTTGTTCCTGTATACGTAGCAAACTTCGTACTTATGGATTACGGCACAGGTGCGGTAATGGCGGTTCCTGCTCACGATCAACGTGACTACGAGTTCGCAACTAAGTACGGCATCGATATCATCCCAGTAATCAAACCTGAAGATGGTTCTGAACTAGACGTGTCTGAAGCGGCTTACACTGAAAAAGGTGTACTGTTTGATTCTGGTGAATTCGATGGTCTTGCGTTCCAAGAAGCATTCGATGCAATTGCTGCGAAGCTTGAAGCTGAAGGCAAAGGTAAGAAGACAGTAAACTTCCGTCTACGTGACTGGGGTGTATCTCGTCAACGTTACTGGGGCGCTCCAATCCCAATGGTAACCACTGAAGACGGTGAAGTTCACCCAGTACCAGCAGACCAACTGCCAGTCATTCTTCCTGAAGATGTAGTAATGGATGGCGTAACGAGCCCAATCAAGGCTGACAAGTCTTGGGCTGAAACAACATTCAACGGCGAACCCGCTCTACGTGAGACTGACACGTTCGATACGTTTATGGAGTCTTCTTGGTACTACGCACGTTACTGTTCACCGCAAGCAGACGACATTCTAGATCCAGAGAAAGCAAACTACTGGCTACCAGTTGACCAATACGTTGGTGGTATCGAGCACGCTTGTATGCACCTGCTTTACTCTCGTTTCTTCCATAAGCTTCTACGTGATGCTGGCTACGTGACGTCTGATGAACCGTTCAAGCAACTACTATGTCAAGGCATGGTTCTGGCTGACGCGTTCTATCACGAAAACGAAAAAGGCACCAAAGAGTGGATTGCACCGACTGACGTAACGGTTGAACGTGACGGTAAAGGTCGCATCGAAAAAGCAGTCGACGATCAAGGTCGTGAAGTTGAACACTCAGGCATGATCAAAATGTCTAAGTCTAAGAACAACGGTATCGACCCACAAGAGATGGTAGACAAGTACGGCGCTGATACAGTACGTCTATTCATGATGTTTGCATCACCTGCAGACATGACGCTTGAGTGGCAAGAGTCTGGCGTTGAAGGTGCTAACCGCTTCCTTAAACGTGTTTGGAAACTGGTTCACACTCACTCTTCTAAGGGTGCTGCTGAATCTGTTGATGCTTCTGCGCTATCTGGCGACCAAAAAGCACTTCGTCGTGATATCCACAAGACTATCGCGAAAGTAACGGACGATATTGGCCGCCGCCAAACGTTCAACACGGCAATCGCTGCAATCATGGAACTGATGAACAAGCTAGCGAAAGCACCTCAAGAATCTGTACAAGATCGTGCAATCCTTGATGAAGCACTAAAAGCGGTAGTACGCATGCTTTACCCAATGACTCCGCACATCTCTTACGAAATGTGGATTGCACTTGGTGAATCAAACGTAGACTCAGCAACATGGCCAACTTTCGATGAGAAAGCGCTAGTTGAAGACGAGAAAACTATCGTTGTTATGATCAACGGTAAGCTACGTGCGAAACTAACCGTTGCTGCTGATGCAACAGAAGAGCAAGTTCGTGAGCTTGGTCTAAACGATGAGAACGCTAAGAAATTCCTAGATGGCTTAACTATCCGTAAAGTTATCTTCGTACCAGGTAAGCTTCTAAACATCGTTGCTAACTAATTTCGTTAGCACAATGCAATTGCTAAAGAATTAACGAACTTAATTCATCAAAAGCAGTCTGTAGACAGGGTAGCTAATTGCCCTGTCTACTTATTTAAGCGCTTTAGACTTGAGCCTAACCACTCAAACGAACTAAAGCCTTTAAATAAGTATTCTACCTTCATGAGAGCCATCAAATAATGCGCCTGATTTCACTATCTTCATTGAAAGTTACTGTTGTTGTTTTAACCGTCAGCCTATTAAGTGCGTGTGGTTTCCACCTACGTGGTGATTACTCCGTACCAGAAGAACTCAACAAGATCTCCGTAACCAGTTACGACCAATACAGTACGTTTACACGTATGATGAAAGGTCAACTGCGTATGAATGATGTAGAAATTGTGCTACCGGCTGAGAATACACCTAACCTGCATATTATTAGTGAGAGCGTAGGTGAGCGAACTCTGTCTCTATACCAAAACACTCGTGCAGCAGAGAAAGAACTGACATTCCGCGCTTCATACCGCGTAACTGTCCCGGATCTAGGCTCAAAGACATTCTCAACCAGCGTAACCCGTAGTTACCTAGATAACCCGCTAACTGCACTTGCGAAGTCGGTTGAGCGAGACATGATCGAAGATGAGATGCGTAAGTTGGCAACAAGCCAAATCCTTCGTCAGATGGCTCGACTAAAAGCGAACATTGCAGCTGATAGCATGGATCTAGATGCACTAGAACACGTTCAAGTGAAAGAGCTTGAAAAGCAATACAACATCAAGAATGTTGAAATTGACGACGTTGAGATCGTACCAGCTTCAGAAGAACAACCAACACTTAGCGATTCGGCTGAGTAATAGGTTTATTTGATGCGTATTTTTGCTGACCGCTTATCAGAGCAACTTATTAAACAGTTGAGTAATGTTTACCTAATTTTTGGTAACGAACCGCTACTGTTGCAAGAGAGCCGAGAAGCGATTCAAAAGGCTGCAAAACAGCAAGGCTTTGAAGAACGTCACCGCTTTGCGATTGATAGCAGTCTCGACTGGAATCAAGTCTACGACTGCACTCAAGCACTGAGCCTATTCTCTAGCCGTCAGGTCATCGAGCTTGAACTGCCAGAGTCAGGCGTCAATGCCGCAATAGCGAAAGAGCTACTCGCAATCTCCGAGCATATCCACAGTGATATCTTGTTAATCTTGGTGGGCACTAAGCTCACCAAAGCTCAAGAAAGCGCTAAGTGGTTTAAGGCTCTTTCGAATCAGGGTCACTGGGTCAGTTGCCTAACGCCAGATGTCAGTCGGTTACCTCAGTTTGTCCAAGCGCGTTGCCGTCAAATCGGTTTAACGCCAGACCCTGAAGCGATTCAAATGCTGGCGCAATGGCATGAGGGTAATCTATTTGCTCTCACCCAAAGCCTAGAAAAACTGGCTCTCCAATACCCAGATGGAAAACTCACGTTAGTACGCTTAGAAGAATCGCTGAGTCGACACAACCATTTTACTCCATTCCATTGGAGTGATGCGTTATTGGCAGGCAAAGGTAACCGAGCACAACGAATCCTGCGTCAGCTAGAAGCTGAAGGTGTCGAACCCGTCATTTTATTACGTAGCATACAACGAGAGCTTGCTCTGCTATTACAAATGCAGCAACAAATGAAACAGATGCCGATTGGTCAGGTCTTCGAAAAACACCGTATCTGGCAATCTAAAAAGCCTCTTTATAACGCCGCGCTAACAAGAGTTTCGATTTCTCAATTACACTCTTTGTTCGCGTTGCTCACTCAAGCTGAATTGATGACAAAAACTCAATATGAGCAGTCGCCTTGGCCACTAATTCATCAGTTAAGCGTAGAGTTTTATATCCCTTCAGCTTCAATACCATTCCACGCATAAAAGCGTGTTATATTCTAGGGTCAACAAGCCCTAAACAAAGCTAAATTCAGATTAAAGGAACACCCAGTGTTACGTGAAGAACTAAAAGATTTTCTTGCAGACAAAGCCGAAGACATGAAAGCAGAATCGATTGTAACTATCGATGTAGAAGGCAAATCAAGCGTTACTGATTACATGATTGTTTGTACTGGCACCTCTAAACGCCATGTTGCCTCTATTGCACAGCATGTTGCTGATGAAGTGCGTAAAGCGGGTATGCAACCTCTAGGTATGG
The DNA here is from genome assembly GCF_041466145.1 of Vibrio sp. 10N.239.312.D08. Classification (NCBI taxonomy): domain Bacteria; kingdom Pseudomonadati; phylum Pseudomonadota; class Gammaproteobacteria; order Vibrionales; family Vibrionaceae; genus Vibrio; species Vibrio sp. 10N.239.312.D08. Next base: position 14,094 of record NZ_JBFSSD010000012.1, read on the forward strand.
ACGGCCAGCAAGAAGGTGAATGGGTTGTTCTAGATATGGGCACAAGCATGCTTCACGTTATGCAAGAAGAGCATCGTGAGCTGTACCAACTAGAAAAACTTTGGGGCTAAGCTTTGAAGATCCAGTTAATCGCAGTTGGCACAAAAATGCCAAAGTGGGTTGAAGAAGGGTTTCAAGAATACAAACGCCGCTTCCCTCACGATATGCCATTAGAGCTCATTGAAATTACTGCAGGAAAGCGCGGTAAAAATGCAGATATTGCACGCATTCTTCAAAAAGAAGGTGAAGCGATGCTGGCTGCAGTTCCAAAAGGCAACCGTATTGTCACGCTCGATATCCCAGGTAGAAAGTGGGATACACCTCAACTTGCTGAGCAATTAGAAAGTTGGAAGCTGGATGGACGTGACGTATCTATCCTAATTGGCGGGCCTGAAGGATTAGCACCTGCATGTAAAGCGGCCGCAGACCAAAGTTGGTCTCTGTCTGCGCTTACTCTCCCTCACCCATTAGTACGCGTTATCATGGCTGAAAGCTTGTATCGAGCTTGGAGCATCACAGCTAACCACCCTTATCATCGAGAATAAGCGTTAATGTTACGTAAACGTAGCCAAATCCGCGATTACAAAGCAGAAGCACGACTATTTACTAGCCGTGCTTTTGTTGCGTTTGCGGGGATCATAGTCATGATGTCGATGTTGGTTGTTAACCTGTACAACATTCAGGTCAATCAATACCAAGACTATAAAACTCGTTCTAACGACAACCGTATCAAGGTCGTTCCGATCGCCCCTAACCGTGGTTTGATTTACGATCGCAACGGTATACTTCTTGCCGAAAACCGTCCTGTTTTCAATCTAGAAATCATACCCGAAAAAATTAAAGATATGGATGACACGCTTGCTCGTCTGCAAGCATTAATTGAGATCCCGCCAGAGCGTATCGAGCGCTTTAATCGTGATCGTCGTAATTCACGACGCTTTAAATCAGTACCTATTCTTAATCAACTGTCTGAAGAACAAGTTGCCGTCTTCTCTGTAAACCAACACAAATTCCCAGGTGTTGAAGTTACGGGAACTTTGAAGCGTTTCTACCCTTACGGTGATGTGCTCACTCACGTAATAGGCTATGTATCGCGCATCAATGACCGTGATATGCAGCGCTTGATGCGAGAAGAAAAAGACGCCAATTACCAAGCTACACGTGATATCGGTAAGTTGGGTATTGAGCGTTATTACGAAGATATGTTGCACGGTACAGCTGGCTACCAAGAAGTCGAAGTTAACAGTCGTGGACGAGTGATTCGTACCCTCAAATTTGTCCCTTCGGTTCCAGGCAAAGATATCGTACTTAACTTAGATATCAAGCTACAGCTATACGTACATAAGTTACTTGATGGCCGCCGTGGTTCAGCTATCGTTCTCGATCCGAAAGACAATGGCGTGTTAGCCATGGTATCGAGCCCAAGCTACGACCCAAACGCATTCGTGCATGGTATCTCGTCTAAAGGCTATAACGCGCTACTTCAAGACAAAAACCGCCCTTTGGTTAACCGTGCCACGCTAGGGATTTACCCACCAGCATCGACGATCAAACCCTTCATTGCTGTTGCTGCTCTGCAAGAAGGTGTTATTACACCAAACACTACGCGCAATGACCCAGGCTATTGGAAGATACCAAACTCAAAAACGAGACCATTCCGTGACTGGTTGCGTTGGGGACACGGTGTCGTGGATATAGAAAAAGCGATTGAAGAGTCGGTGGATACCTTCTTTTACCAAATTGCTTATGATCTCGGCATTGATCGCATATCCAAATGGATGATGATGTTCGGCTTTGGTGATTATACTGGCATCGATATTTATGAAGAAAGCAAAGCCAATATGCCAACTCGTGATTGGAAGATGGCAAGACACCGTGTGCCTTGGTACCAAGGTGACACCATCCCAGTTGGTATTGGCCAAGGCTACTGGACTGCAACACCCATGCAGATTGCAAAAGCCACATCAGTTTTGGTCAATGAAGGTGAAGTAACCGCACCTCACCTACTTCGTTCAACCATTGATAACGGTCGTCCATTCGATGAACAAATCATGTCGGACATTGAAACTTACCCACCGCTAACCGGGGTTAAGAAGAAGTATTGGGATATCGCTCAGGAAGGTATGAGGCTGGCTAACCACGGTAAGAAAGGTACGGCAAGACGTTCATTCCAGAAGATGTCTTACCAAACCGCTGGTAAATCGGGTACCGCACAGGTATTCGGCTTAAAAGAAGATGAAGAGTACAACGCGGATGAAATCGCAGAGCACTTACGCGATCACGCCCTCTTTACGGGTTACGCGCCTTTTGAAGATCCTGAAGCCGTCGTGACTATCGTTCTAGAGAACGCAGGTGGCGGTTCTTCTAACGGCGGCCCAGTAGTAAGAAGGATTTTAGACCATATTATCCTTGCAGAAGATTATCAAAGTGAGCCAATTAAATAATGAAACTTGATCCTTCAACTGGACGAAATAGAGCCCTATTCGAAAGGCTGCATATCGACCTGCCGCTTTTGCTTGGCATTCTGGTTTTAATGGGCTTTGCCCTGCTGATCATGTACAGCGCAAGCGGACAAAGCCTTGCGATGATGGACCGCCAGGCGATGCGCATGGCTCTGTCTTTAGGTGTGATGATCTTCCTAGCGCAAATCTCACCTCGTACTTATGAAACCTTGGCACCACTGCTATTTGTAGGTGGTGTCATCTTGCTATTGGGCGTGTTGTTCTTTGGTGAAGCCTCTAAAGGCGCCCAGCGTTGGTTAAACTTCGGCTTTGTTCGATTCCAACCGTCAGAGCTATTAAAGCTCGCGGTGCCTTTGATGCTGGCACGATTTATCGGTAAGCGCTCACTTCCACCAACATTCCAAACATTAGCGATCTCGCTAGTGATGGTGTTTGTACCGACGATTCTAATCGCAAAGCAGCCTGACCTAGGTACATCTATCCTTATCGCCGCATCTGGTATCTTCGTGATATTCCTGGCTGGTATCAGTTGGAAAATCATTGCTAGCGCCGCAATCGCATTAGGGGCATTTATCCCAATCCTATGGTTCTTCTTGATGCGTGAATATCAAAAAGTGCGTGTTAGAACCCTTTTTGATCCTGAATCAGATCCATTAGGTGCGGGTTACCACATCATTCAAAGTAAGATTGCGATAGGTTCGGGTGGTATATCAGGAAAAGGTTGGCTGCAAGGCACTCAATCTCAATTAGAATTCATTCCAGAGCGCCACACCGACTTCATTTTTGCGGTCATCGCCGAAGAGGGGGGCATGATTGGTATCTTGTTCTTGCTTGCTATCTACCTGTTTATTATTGGACGTGGCTTAGTGCTTGCGAGCCAAGCTCAAACCGCATTCGGTCGAATGATGGGCGGCAGTATTGTACTGAGCTTCTTCGTTTATATTTTTGTAAACATTGGCATGGTAAGTGGCATTCTACCTGTGGTTGGTGTTCCTCTTCCTTTAGTCAGTTATGGTGGTACTTCAATGGTTACCCTTATGGCTGGTTTTGGTATTTTAATGTCGATCCATACACACAGAAAAGCATTCTCAAAGGCGACCTAATCGATGTCTATTACAACGTTTCCAAAAAAAGCATCCTTGGTTGATGAGCTGCCAATCAAAAAAATAGCCTCTATCTTAGGGCTAGCGATTTTAATCAATGGTTGTTCTTCAAAGCAGCCAACAGGGCGCTACGATATTGATTCAGATATTGCACCAGACGCACCTATCTCAGTAGAGCATCTCGAGGATGCTCACCCTCAGTATGAACCTTATAGTTTAGGTGGTAACACGGATTACACTTTACGTGGCGAAGACTACAAGATCGTAAAGAAGACCGAAGGGTTTACTGAGAAAGGCAAAGCCTCTTGGTACGGTAAGAAATTTCATGGTCACTTAACGTCTAACGGCGAGATCTATGACATGTATTCGATGTCTGCGGCGCACAAAACATTGCCAATTCCAAGCTATGTAAAAGTGACGAATACCGACAATAACAAAACGACGATTGTTCGTATCAATGACCGCGGCCCATTCCATGAAGGCCGAATCATTGACCTTAGTTATGCGGCAGCTTACAAGCTCGATGTGTTGAGAACCGGCACGGCAAATGTTGAGATTGAAGTCATTACTGTGGCTATGCCAACCGACGCAAATAAAAAGGCTGCTTTACCGCAATTTATTATTCAAGTCGCAACATCTCCACATGAAGATAGAACAGAGAAGTTAGCGAAAGATCTAGCCGAAAAGCTAGAAGTAGCAACGTTCTTGCAGCCAAATGATGACAACTACCGTCTGATGATTGGGCCATTTCATGACTATGCTCTGACTCAAGAGAAATTAGAACAAGTTAAGTTAATGGGTTACCCGTCAGCTTATATAAAAAAACACACCCTAACTCGCTAATTAATCTAACAGTTACTTCTGGTAATCAGCGCTCTGGTGTGACAGAGTGATTCTGTTAATATATGAATAGTTCACCAAATAATTGCATTCAAAATGATTAAATCTAATAAACTTGTTAAATCGATTTTTGCTACTTCTGTTGCTCTTTCTGCAACGATAGCTACATCGTCATTCGCCGCTCCTATTGTTGTTCCTGATGCACCTCAAATCGCCGCTAAAGGTTTTGTTCTGATGGATTACCATTCAGGCAAAGTACTAGCAGAGAAAGAGATGAATACTCAGCTTTCTCCAGCAAGTTTAACCAAGATGATGACGAGCTACGTGATCGGCCAAGAGCTCGACCGTGGCAACATCAACCTAAACGACGATGTTGTAATCAGTGAAAATGCTTGGGCTAAAAACTTCCCAGATTCATCTAAGATGTTCGTTGAAGTAGGCACTACGGTTAAAGTTGAAGAATTAAACCGCGGTATCATCATTCAATCAGGTAACGACGCATGTGTTGCTATGGCTGAACACATCGCTGGCTCTGAAGATGCATTCGTTGACCTAATGAACGCTTGGGCAAGCTCTATCGGCATGAAAGACACGCACTTTGCTAACGTGCACGGTCTAGACAACCCGAACCTATACTCAACGCCTTACGATATGGCGCTACTTGGTCAGGCGCTGATTCGCGACGTACCAGACGAGTACCGTATCTACTCAGAGAAGAAATTCACATACAACGGCATCACCCAATACAACCGTAACGGTCTGTTATGGGATAAGAGCATGAACGTTGATGGCATCAAAACGGGCCACACAAGCAATGCAGGTTACAGCCTAGTAAGCTCAGCGACAGAAGGCAAAATGCGCCTAGTGGCTGTAGTTATGGGCACCAAGAATGCGAATGCTCGTAAAACAGAAAGCAAAAAACTGCTTAGCTACGGCTTCCGCTTCTTTGAAACAGTGGCACCACACACAGCCGGTGAAACCTTCGTAGAAGAGAAGATCTGGATGGGTAGCAAGGACACAGTTGCACTGGGTGTCGACGAAGATACTTTCGTAACGCTACCTCGTGGTCAAGCTAAGAACCTGAAGGCAAGCTTCGTTCTTGAGAAAGAACTAGAAGCGCCAATCAGCAAAGGCGATGTGGTTGGTAAACTATTCTACCAAGTAGACGGTGAAGACGTTGCTGAATACCCACTACTAGCACTTGAAGATGTAGACCAAGGCAGCCTATTCAGCCGTCTATGGGACTACCTAGTTCTTCTGTTCAAGGGTTTATTCTAAACAAGCCAAAGGTTTGTTCTAGGTAAAACCTAAGCTTGTTGTATAGTTAACCTAATGAGTAAGTTCATGATTTACTCATTAGCGAACCAAAAGCCGCCATGTGCGGCTTTTGTTGATCTTGAGTTCGGCGATATTTACACGTAATATTCCGCATTATTACTCGTGTCTGTTGACCGAACACGCTTTTTATCGACATTTCGCCAATTTGCGAGAGTCTAGCCTTTTGGAGCTAATCATGAACATCAATTCTGATGCAAAACTAAAAGACCTCTTAGAGTTCCCTTGTTCATTCACTTACAAAGTAATGGGCCACGCTAAGCCAGAACTGACTGAGCTAGTACTAGAAGTGATCCAGCGTCATGCTCCTGGTGACTACAGCCCAACGCTAAAACCAAGTGCGAAAGGTAACTACCACTCTGTTTCTATCAATATTACTGCGACTTCAATTGAGCAAGTAGAAACTCTTTATAAAGAACTGGGCGAGATCGAAATCGTTCGTATGGTTCTGTAATCTCCGATTACACATGAAAAACAGCGGCTTATTGCCGCTGTTTTTGTTTAAAGCACCCTATCTAGCTCAAATTCATTCAACTTAATTTTCAATAAATACAAAGAAAGTTGAAAAACCTTGCAGTCCGTCTGTAGTTAGAATCATGTTTCGCGTTTATAATGCGTTCACTTTATTAATCCTTGAGGGAGTGCAGCTTTGCAAAATAAGCTAATCGTAAAAAAATTAGGCCGTCAGGATTACGAACCTGTATGGAAAGCCATGCATAAGTTCACAGACGAACGCACGGAAGAAGACGTAGACCAAGTTTGGTTGGTTGAACACAACCCTGTCTTCACTCAAGGACAAGCAGGCAAAGCTGAGCATGTATTAAATGCTGGTGATATCCCTGTAATACAAAGCGATCGCGGTGGCCAAGTGACTTATCACGGCCCAGGCCAATTAGTGGCTTACTTTCTGATTAACATCCGCCGCAAGAAATTCGGAGTACGTGATTTGGTTACTCATATCGAGAACCTCGTAATCAATACTCTGAAAGCTTACAATATAGATTCAGCTGCCCGACCTGACGCTCCTGGTGTTTATGTCGATGGCAAGAAAATCTGTTCACTCGGATTACGTATTCGACGTGGCTGCTCGTTCCACGGGCTAGCACTCAACGTCGATATGGACCTGTCTCCATTCCTACGTATTAACCCATGTGGTTACCAAGGTATGGAAATGGCGCAGGTAAGCCAACTCGGCGGACCAAGTGAACTAGAAAACGTTGAGCAACAGTTAATACAAGAGCTCGTAGAGCTACTCGGCTATGACCAAGTAGACATTCAAGCCACCAGTAACATTACAGCAGAAGCATAAAATCATGAGCAAACCAATCCAAATGGAAAAAGGCGTTAAATATCGTGACGCTGACAAAATGGCATTAATTCCCGTAAAGAATATGCCTGCTGAACAGAAAGAAGTTCTACGTAAGCCTGAATGGATGAAGATTAAACTTCCTTCAGACAGCCATCGTATTCAAGAAATCAAATCAGCAATGCGTAAAAACAACCTGCACTCAGTTTGTGAAGAAGCGTCTTGCCCTAACCTAGCCGAGTGTTTCAACCACGGTACGGCAACGTTTATGATTCTTGGCGCTATCTGTACTCGTCGCTGCCCGTTCTGTGATGTTGCCCATGGTCGTCCTGTTGCTCCTGAAGCTGAAGAGCCGAAGAAACTGGCTAAAACAATTCAAGACATGAAACTGAAGTACGTTGTAATCACTTCAGTTGACCGTGATGACTTGCGTGACGGCGGTGCTCAGCACTTTGCTGACTGTAACCGTGAGATTCGCGAACTCAACCCAAATATTCGTATCGAAACACTGGTTCCAGACTTCCGCGGTCGCATGGACGTTGCGCTTGACCTAATGAAAGACAACCCGCCAGATGTTTTCAACCACAACCTAGAGACAGCGCCACGTCTATACCGTAAAGCGCGTCCAGGTGCGAACTACAAGTGGTCTCTTGATCTACTGAAGAAATTCAAAGAGCAGCACCCTGATATCCCAACAAAATCAGGTGTGATGATGGGTCTTGGCGAGACAAAAGAAGAGATCGTTCAAGTACTGAAAGACCTTCGCGAACATGGTGTGACTATGCTGACACTAGGTCAATACCTAGCACCAAGCCGTCACCACTTACCAGTAGAACGCTACGTGCCGCCTTCTGAGTTCGATGAGCTGAAAGAAATTGCTCTAGAACTAGGCTTCACTCACGCAGCTTGTGGCCCGTTTGTACGTTCTTCTTACCATGCAGACTTACAAGCACAAGGTATGGAAATTAAGTAGTCACGATTACTTAACTAAAAATACAAAGGCGCTGACTATTATGTTCAGCGCCTTTTTTCTATCTTGCAAATTCAGCTATACCTTCATATCGAAACAACAAAGCCACTCCCTATGAGTGGCTTTGTGCTTAACATTTCAAGTTCTGAGTGTTTAGGTTCAGATGAGCTCTGCGTTAACCAAATGAAGCCCAGATAACCGTCGCCACTAAGATTGGGCACACGAACTTCACATACATTGGCCAAACCTTACCAAACCAACCCAATTGGAAGTCAGGGCAACCTTGCTCAAGCTCTTTCACTTTTGAAGCTCGGCTCCATACCCAACCACCAAATAGGCAAAACATCAGTGCAGCAACCGGTTGAAGGTACTGAGTCGCTATCATCGCAACCATTCCAAACATCGCGGCAAAGTTGTAAACAATCACCACACTGAACAGTGCAATAACACCACCAATCACCCAACTCGTTGGTGTTCGTCTGGTATTGAAACGCTCACTCACTAGCGCTACAGGCCCTTCCAGCATCGAAATCGATGAAGTCAGCGCGGCAATCGTTAGCAACAAAAAGAAGACAATCGCGAAGATCTGACCAAGTACGCCTAAACTGTCAAACATCAAAGGCAGAACCGTGAATACTAGCGTATCAGAGCTTAATAATGAGCCATCTTCAGCGTAGATTTGAACACCTTTTTGCATCGCAACAAACATTGCTGGCATCACAACTAAACCCGCAATAAAAGCAACAGCTGTATCAACTAAAGTAACGTTCATTGCCATTTTTGGTAGGTTCTCTTTCTTGCTTAAGTAAGAGCCATAAACCAACATCGAGCAACCGCCAATAGTGAGTGAGAAGAACCCCTGTCCCATTGCCGCCAGAATCAGTTTTCTATCCCACACTTTCTCAAAGTCTGGAATAAGGTAATGTTTTAGGCCTTCCATCGCGCCAGATTGCGTCATGATGTAAACAAACAATAAGCCAAATAAAACAAACAGCGCAGGCATCAAACGAGTCGACCATTTCTCGATGCCTTGCTTAACACCGCCCTGCACAATCAAGATAGTCAGTACATAGAACGCGACGGTACCAAATACGTTGCGCTCAACACTGAAGCCCTTAAACCAATCAGCAATCGCTTCTAGGCCGATAAGATCCGCGACCGCACCAATTAGGAAACAGATCAACCAGCCACCAACAATACTGTAAAACGCCAACACTGCGCTTGGTACACTCAGTCCAACCCAACCGACAAACTCACCGACTTTCTTACCCAAAGGGTTTGTCGTCAAAGATCGCATGCTATCAACTGGGTTTGCTTGGCCGTGACGGCCTATAGCCATCTCAACCACCAGCATAGGGAAAGCAACCACGAAGATCATGATCAAATAGACCAAAAGGAAAGCACCGCCACCGTTGCTGGCAACTTGAGTCGGGAAACCCCAAATATTACCCAAGCCAACCGCTGCACCAGCCGCTGCTAAAATAAAGCCTAAACGAGAGCTAAAGTGCTCTCTTGAAGAGGAAGATTGTTGGTCCATATCGCCCGCATTAAAAATCAGTGAACTAGTTGAGAAGTACAGTAATAAAAAGCAATGATAGGCACAACCAATAAATGAACAATTCTCTGATTTTTACAATCAATGCGCTATTTAGAACAACAAAATTAACAAAAAACCAGTCTTATCGTTCAATTATAAGCAACAAAGCGAAGCAGTAGGCTTAAGAAGGAAATGGATTGAATTGAGATAAATACTCGCCGTGTGGTTCCATTTATACAAACAAAAAGAGCACCGACCGGTGCTCTTACTATTCATCACTAGACTCGAATTAAATTGTGAAGACTTGGTAATCTTTTAAGTTCGGAATGATTTCATGCAGTTCTTGCTCTTGTTCTGCCATCTCATCAAGTGAATCACAGAACTCATTCGCTTCCTCCTGTACTTGTTGAGAGTGTTCTTTCATTCGCTCTTCAACTTTCAGCTTTAATTCAGCCATACTGTCAGCCAGTTCAGTCAGGTTTAGGCCACCGTCTTGTTTCATTTTTTCTGACATCGCATTAAAAGCGCTAGAGATAAATTCTTGGTTAAAGATTTCTTTCGCCTTCTCGAAATCTTCAGACCAGCCATTGACCATCGAATCAAAGCTTTCTGCAGGCAACACTAATTCGCCATCTTTGTAATAACGCGCTTCCAGTTCTGCAAAGTAGGTTTTCATTGATTCTTTTACATTATCAAATGACTCAGGTGAATCCAGGCTAGCCGCGATATCATCAATCACGTCATTGGCTAACGCTAAGCTATCGTTGGCCATTTGTTTCGCACGAGGTAAGTACTCACTCATGTTTTCGCGATATTTCTCAATCGCCGCTTGTTGGTCGGCATCAAGCTCAACCTTCTCACCATGAATATAGAGGTCGTTGTTATCATCAAAAACGGCCGTATCACCATTCACTTGATGGATTTCGACTTTTTGGTCATCAATTCGTAGTTCATTCTTCAAATCAACTCGACACTGAGCAGCAAACGTAGGCAGGCTCACAACTGCCATCGCCGCAGTTAACGATGCAATTAATACACTGTTTTTCATAAATACATAGCTTTTCATAACATCCTCTCATCAATCTGACAGATTACTATACCCTTGGTATATGCTCCTTTGTCAGAGAAACGTTTTATATCTATTAGTCAGTTAGTTAGTCGATAGAGATAACTTCGTAGCAAAACTGTTTATCTGCGACCTTAAACTCAATCTCATCACCAACTTCTTTACCCATTAGAGCCTGGCCAAACGGCGCGTTCGCGGTCACGATGGCAATCTCATTCTCATTCCACGTGACAGAAAGTCCGCCGACTCTCGGCCCCATAAAAAAGTGTTTATATTGATCATGCTCGTCAATGACCACAACGTAACTGCTCACCGTAACCTTCTCACTATCACGCAACACTAAGTTACGATAACACTGAATATCGTCTTCACACTCTTGTACCCTCACCGCTTGACCATGGGCGAGATACGAAGCTTCTAATGCCAATGTATCGTACTTATGTTCAGGCACTGTCTCTTCATCTGTCGCAGCATCAATAGCGCGTTGAGTAGCAGATTGTGCGATACGTAATCGGGATTCAAGTTGCTCTATGATTATTTGGCGAAGCTCAGACTTATTCATACTATTGGGGTGCTTTTCTATAGGAGCTACAGAATAGAATTAGGTACAATCAGGTGCAAGACAATTGATTCATCAAGCGACGCTATCATGAATGGGCGCCCGCTTTAGCATCAATACGACACTTAATAACTCAGGTAGAACATAAATGATTGAGCAGAAGCTAAAACAAGTATTCGGATTCGACTCACTGCGCAATGGGCAAAAGCAAGTCATTGATAACGTTCTATCTGGTCACTCGACTGCCGCGATATTCCCGACAGGCTCAGGTAAATCGCTGTGCTATCAATTACCAGCATTAGAGTTACCGCACTTAACCTTGGTGATATCGCCACTGTTAGCCTTGATGAAAGACCAACTCGCTTTCCTGCACAGTAAAGGCATTAGCGCAGCGGCAATCGAATCAAGCCAAGACCGACAAACCACACAACAGGTTATGCAGTCAGTGCGTAACGGTGACACCAAGATCCTCATGATCTCCGTCGAGCGCTTGAAGAACGAACGCTTTCGTCAGTTTATCTCCCAAGTGTCGATCTCACTGCTTGTGGTCGATGAAGCGCACTGTATTTCAGAATGGGGACACAACTTCAGACCCGACTACCTGAAGCTTCCTCAATACCAAAAACAGCTCAATATTCCTCAGGTTCTACTACTGACAGCCACTGCGACTACAGCGGTTATCCAAGATATGAAGTCAAAGTTTGAAATTGATGAGGAGCGCGTTGTGGTTACGGGTTTCTATCGTCAAAATCTCGATCTGTCGATTCAACCTTGTGAACAAACCAGTAAGCTAGAAACCTTGTGCAATGTGGTTAACCAAGCTTCTCTCGCTCCGACTATTGTTTATGTCACCCTTCAACAAACGGCAGAGATGGTGGCTCAGCAGCTTCGCAATGCTGGCGTTAATGCAGTGGCTTACCATGCGGGTCTTAAGCCTGAAAATAGAGATGCTATTCAACACCAATTCATGAATGATGACGTGAGCTGTATCGTCGCAACTATCGCGTTTGGTATGGGCGTGGATAAGTCCAACATTCGCCGAGTGATTCACTTTGACTTACCAAAATCGATCGAAAACTACTCACAAGAGATCGGCAGAGCTGGTCGAGATGGGCAAGCGTCTGAATGTATTTTACTGGCTAACAAACACGGTTTAAGCACACTCGAGAACTTCGTTTTTGGTGATACGCCAGACAACATATCGATCCAAGCGGTATTAAAAGAGATCTACGAAAATCAAAACATTGGCGCTTCTGGCTCGAATCAATGGGAGATCATGCTTAATCAACTATCACGTGAATCCAACATTCGTCAGTTACCGCTAAAAACACTACTGGTGTATCTCGAAATTGAAGGTGTGATTGAGCCCAAGTACAGCTACTTCGCAGACTACAAATTTAAGTTCATTCGTCCGAAACAGCAGATCACAGAGCAATTTCAAAGTGAACGTCGTCAATTTGTCGAAGCGATTTTCCAATGCTCTCCTCAAGCAAGAGTGTGGTGCCAAGTCGACTTCGATGCGCTTTGGACACACTTCCAAGCCGATCGTCAGCGTGTGATTGCGGCTATCGACTACTTCAATGAACAAGGTTGGATTGAACTAGAAAGCAAGCAGATCACCGATGTCTACGCGATCCACAATATTTCTGAAGATATGATGCAACTGTCAGAGCGTCTAACTGAGTTGTTTAAAGCAAAAGAAAACAGCGAGATAAACCGCCTTAACCAAATGCTGAATTTCTTTGAGGCGGATACTTGCCTAAGCTCACGCCTTGCGAGTTATTTTGCCGATGATAAAGCACCAACAAACTGCGGTCACTGCTCTGTATGTAGAGGAGAAGTGGCAATCTTACCAACCGTTGATGTTGAACCTGTCGATGATGAGACGGTGATGACATGGATACATGAGTTTATTTCTGCTAGCCAACAATTGATTACCGACGAAGCTATTACTCGCTTCTTATGCGGAATCGCCACCCCACTTTCAACCAAGCTTAAAGCCAGTAAAATGGTTGGTTACGGTAAGCTAGAGCAGCAACCATTCAGTGATACCTTAGCGCGAGTTAAGCAACTTCCTAGATAAGCTAATTTCCTTGATTAGAAAAAACCGACTAGGTTATCAAACCTAGTCGGCATTCAAATACCAACACTTCTAAATCTATACTCCCAACGCCTTACCCTAAAAGAAACTCAACTGGCGCATTTGATCTTTGGGTTGCAGCATCACACTTAAACCAAGCAGGCGTATTTCTCGCCCCTGTTGTCTTTTCAATATTTCACTTAACAGTTCTTTGAAGTGTTCACGATCTAAAGAGGCGTGGATGTGCTCAATAGTAGTTTGTTGAAAGTCGGCAAACTTGAGCTTAATGCCCTGTTTGATGATCGCTTTGCTTGGGCTAGCCTTTTCTAAGCGAGTCTCGAGTTCAGGAAATAGCTTATCTTCGATTACCTGCCAACATTCTGCGTAGCTTGAAATGTTTTGGGTAAAGGTGCGCTCTACACCTACCGATTTTCGCTCGCGCTCGATGATAACTTCTCGATCATCAATGCCATGACTGCGCTTCCAGAGTGATGCACCTTGACGGCCAAACTTGAGTAGCAGGTCTCGATAGTCAGACTCTTTGATATCCTTACAAGTAAAGAAACCCGCTTGGTGCAGCTTTTCTATGCTCACTTTGCCGACACCGGGAATCTTTTCAAGTGGTAGCTCATCGATCACTGATTGCACGTCTTGTGGAGGGATAACAAACTGACCATTGGGCTTATTCAGATCTGAGGCCACTTTCGCCAAGAATTTAATCGGTGCAATTCCTGCAGAAGCTGTCAGGTTCAGTTCGTTCCAAATATCACGGCGAATAGACTCGGCAATAAGTGTTGCTGAACCGTGACACCGCTTAGAATCGGTGACATCAAGGAAAGCTTCATCCAAGGAAAGTGGTTCAATGATTGATGTGTATCGAGAGAAGATTTCACGGATCTTTTTAGATATCTCGACATAGACCGACATTCTTCCCGGCACAACCAATAGATTAGGACAAAGCTGTAGGGCCTTTCCGGTAGGCATTGCAGAGCGAACACCAAACTTGCGGGCTTCATAATTACAGGTGCTCAAAACGCCGCGTTGCTTTTCATGCCCACCAACAGCTAACGGGCGATTTCGGTAAGCAGGGTTATCACGCATTTCTACAGCCGCGTAAAAACAATCCATATCGACATGGATTATTTTTCTGACTTTCTCTTGGTCCGAACTGCACATTTGGAAATAACTCAACCTTACAACTGTATCTATGAACAGTATAATCAATTATTCTCAGATTTAAAATGATCTGGAGTCCAGCTAAAGAGGTTTCTCTTCAATAGCCATGAGCTCTTCTGATACTATTGTTAACGAGTATTTAGTCTATAAGTAGGGATCGCTTGTGAGTGAAAAAATACTAGTAGTGGAAGATAGCCGAGCATTTCGCAACTACCTGTACCAACAGCTGAAAAATAGCGGTTATGAGGTAGCAGTTGCTGAATCGATTGCAGAAGCAAAAAACATCTTGGAACAAGAGACGGATTTCTTGTGTGCCGTATTAGATTACTGCTTACCTGACGGGCAAGACGGTGAGATCATTGATCTCGTCTTAGGCTATCAACAGAAAATCATTGTCCTGACCGGGATGTTCGACAATCAACTGCGAGAGCAAGTCCTAGCCAAAGGCGTTATCGATTACATACTTAAAGACAGTATGTCATCAGTAAGCTACCTACTTCCCCTGGTTCAAAGAATTTCGAATAATCGCCATCACAAAGCATTGGTTGTCGATGATTCAGCGGTCGTTCGCCGTTACATAGTTCAACTTCTAGAACACCAATATATCCAAACTATCCAAGCCGAAGATGGCGAACAAGCATTAAAGCTCCTTCATAACGATCCCGATATTACGTTCGTTGTTACAGACCATGATATGCCGAAGAAAGACGGTATAGCGATGATCCGTGAGATACGACGCGATCACGACAGAAACCAGTTGGCTATTCTAGGGTTATCAGGCAGCGATGATCGCACCATGACAGCTCGATTCCTTAAAGCGGGGGCTAACGACTTCCTTTACAAGCCTTTTAACCAAGAAGAATTTTTTTGCCGTATCCATCAACTGCTTGATATGAAAGAAGCGGCCAACGAGCTATTTCGACATGCCAACGAGGATGCTCTTACTGGCTTATGGAACCGTCGTTACCTGTTCAATCAAACATGTAAAGGTTGTGAGCAGCGCAGTATAGCCATGATGGATATCGACTTCTTCAAGAAAGTGAACGACACCTACGGTCACGATGGTGGTGATGCAGTCCTCGTGGAAGTCGGCAAGATCATCAAAGACCATTTTAAAGATGATGTTGCTGTACGCTTCGGTGGCGAAGAATTTTGTATTCAGTCGTGTGGTTCGTTTGAGAGCTTTGTTGACAACTTAGAGTCCATGAGAGAAGCCATTGAAAGCCATGTTGTTGAGCATGACTCTCAAAGAATCAAGGTCAGTATCAGTATCGGCGTAACCGATTTAGACGCGAAGCTAGATGAGCAGATCAAAGCCGCTGATGAGCTTCTTTATACGGCAAAAGAGCAAGGTAGAAACCAACTAGTGTTTGCGCGTAACAGCATGCAAATCGAACAATAGTCATTCGCCTCTGTTTCCATTTTTGGTATACCAAGATTAATTGCTAGACCTCAAAACTAAAAAAGCTCAAGACGATAATCTTGAGCTTTTCAATTTGAGGGCATAGATAACTCTATCCCCTATGACTGTCACCAATTAAGCGATACGGTCTTTACTCCAAGCCGCTTCTTTTTGTTGACGCTCAGCCAGCTTCTCTTCACGGTAAGCTTCACGTGCTTCACGCTTCTTACGCGCGTCACAAGGTTCAGGGCAGTTACATACTTTATCAATACCAACAGCACCTAAACCGCCACAGCTACCTTTCACAACTTTCTTTTGGATAATGTAGCCAATTGACATCGCTGCGATTACTGCAAGAAAAACACCAAATGTAATCAGAAATGTATTCATAATTATCTCGCTTACCTTATTTACCTAAGTATGGCTTAAATGCTTCAGAAGCAATTTCTTTAAAGCCATCTGCTGTTTTTACCACCATGAACACTGGGATGTTATGTTGGTTTGCGACTTCCATTCCTTTTTCCTCACCTAAGACCATAAGGCCCGTAGATAAGCCGTCTGCAGTCATTGAAGACGGGTTTAAAACAGTCACAGAAACCACTTTATGGTGAAGAGGCTTTCCTGTTTCAGGGTTGATGATGTGTGAGTAACGAACACCATCACGTTCAAAATAGTTACGGTAATCACCAGAGGTTGCGATAGCCATATCACCCGGCTCGATGATCTCTTGGATATTACGCTCATCAACGCTTGGTTTCTCAATCGCGATACGCCAGCCCACGTTCTCACGGTTTAAACCTTTCAGACGAATTTCGCCACCAACTTCAACCATGTAGTTGTGAATACCGATAGAATCAAGGTAGTCAGCGACGACGTCAACACCCCAACCTTTTGCAATCGTGGATAGATCGACATACAGGTTAGGTAGGTCTTTCTTCAACATGTTGCCTTCAACACTAAGATGATGGATACCAATCTTAGCCTTGCGAGCCGCCAGCTCTTCATCTGATGGCACAACTTCAGGACGAGCTTCAGGACCAAAACCCCATAAGTTAACTAACGGACCAACCGTTACATCCAGAGCTCCTTCAGTAAGACCGTTCAAACGAATCGCTTCTTTCACAACCGTCGCTGTTTGCTCAGATACTTCGAACGCATCCGCACCTTTATGCTGGTTGAAACGGCTTAATTCGGAATCTTCACGGTAAGTCGACATCTGGTCGTTTACTTCTTCAAGTAGACGATCGATCTCTGTATGAACTTCATTAGACTCAGGAAATTCATCACCATTGATGTATTTAATATTGTAACTCGTGCCCATCGTTGGGCCACTCAAATGCACTTGCTCTCTTGACTGCTCACAGCCCGCAAGAAAAATCAAAGAAGTTAATGCAACAAGCCAAATTCTCACTTGCTTACTCCTGTCTAATGTTGAGGATTTATATAAGGAAAAATAAGAGTAAAAAATAGGTATTTTGAATGCCTTACTCTTTCTTATATAAGCCAGTATGTTGTCAAAAGCTGTCTTAGAAAAACAAATGGCTGACTCGTAGGAGTCAGCCATAATATCAATCACTTAAGTGGATTAACCACCGAAGTCATCTAGTAGGATGTTTTCATCTTCTACACCAAGATCTTTCAGCATGCCGATAACAGCAGCGTTCATCATCGGTGGACCACACATGTAGTACTCACAATCTTCAGGAGCTTCGTGATCCTTCAGGTAGTTTTCGTACAGTACATTGTGGATGAAACCAGTGTAACCGTCCCAGTTGTCCTCTGGTTGAGGATCAGACAGTGCACAGTGCCACACGAAGTTTTCGTTTGCAGCCGCTAAGCCATCGAAATCTTCAATGTAGAACATCTCACGCTTAGAACGTGCGCCATACCAGTAAGACATCTTACGAGTAGACTTAAGACGCTTAAGTTGGTCGAAGATATGAGAACGCATAGGCGCCATACCTGCACCACCACCGATGAATACCATTTCATTGTCTGTGTCTTTAGCAAAGAACTCACCAAATGGACCAGAAATAGTACACTTGTCGCCTTCTTTAAGAGACCAGATGTATGAAGACATCACACCAGGAGCAACATCAGGGTTGTTTGGCGGCGGAGTCGCGATACGAACGTTCAACTTGATGATACCTTTCTCTTCTGGGTATGAAGCCATTGAGTAAGCACGGATTGAATGTTCTTTAACGATAGACTCGTAACGGAATAGGTTGAACTTATCCC
Source organism: Vibrio sp. 10N.239.312.D08 (assembly GCF_041466145.1). NCBI lineage: Bacteria > Pseudomonadati > Pseudomonadota > Gammaproteobacteria > Vibrionales > Vibrionaceae > Vibrio > Vibrio sp. 10N.239.312.D08. The sequence continues at coordinate 32,207 of NZ_JBFSSD010000012.1, forward strand.
AGTCACCACGGTATTCCTCAGGAATATCGTAATCTGCGTATTTCACGTGATGTGGTTCAGCTTCAATCTGAATGTAACCACCCGCGCGGAACGGTACTTCTTCACCTTCAGGGATTGCTAGCGCAAGTTCTTTGATGAAAGTAGCTTCATTGTTATTCGAGATAACAGTACATTCCCACTTTTTAACACCAAAGATATCTTCGTCTAGTTCAATCTCCATGTCAGTTTTCATAGCAACTTGACATGCAAGACGTTCGCCTTCGCGAGCTTCGCCTTTAGTGATGTGATCAAGTTCAGTTGGAAGGATGTCGCCACCGCCAGACTTAACTTTTACACGACACTGACCACAAGAGCCACCGCCACCACAAGCAGAAGATACGAAAATACCAGCGCCAGCTAGGGCGCCAAGTAGCTTGCTACCAGGTTGAGTAACGATCGCCTTTTCAGGGTCGCCGTTTACTGAAATAGTGATGTCACCTGATGGTACCAGCTTAGACTTAGCGAAAAGAATCACTAGTACTAGAGCCAATACAATAATGGTAAACATCGCTACGCCAAGAATAATGCTTTGCATTTGTTATTCCTTATTACTGGGTGCTTACCCTACAGTTGAACACCAGAGAAAGACATAAAGCCTAACGCCATCAGACCAACAGTAATGAACGTGATTCCAAGGCCACGTAGACCTGGAGGTACGTCAGAGTACTTCATCTTCTCACGGATACCCGCAAGAGCAACGATAGCTAACATCCAACCCACACCAGAACCGAAGCCGTAAACAACAGATTCAGCAAAGTTGTAGTCACGAGTTACCATGAAAGATACACCACCAAAGATTGCACAGTTAACTGTGATCAGTGGAAGGAAGATACCTAGTGCGTTGTACAAAGGTGGGAAGAAACGGTCTAGAACCATCTCTAGGATTTGTACAAGTGCCGCGATAACACCGATGAATGCGATGAAGTTAAGGAAACTTAAATCGACACCTTCAACAAGCGCGTTTTCTTTCAGGATGTGTGTGTAAACAAGGTTGTTTACAGGAACAGCGATTGTAAGTACTACAACTACCGCAACACCAAGACCAAAAGAAGTTTTAACTTTCTTAGATACCGCTAGGAATGTACACATACCTAGGAAGAAAGAAAGCGCCATGTTTTCGATGAAAATCGATTTAACTAGCAGACTAATATAATGTTCCATGACTACCTTACCCCTTCGCTTCTACTTGTTCTGGTTTGAACACACGAATTGCCCAAATCAAGAAACCAATTAGGAAGAATGCAGAAGGTGCTAGAAGCATCAAGCCGTTTGGCTGATACCAACCACCGTTGCTCACTAGAGGTAGTACTTCCATACCAAATAGTTTGCCAGAGCCTAGAAGCTCACGGAAGAAACCAACAGTGATAAGAACGAAACCGTAACCAAGACCGTTACCAAGACCATCGATTAGAGATGGGATTGGCGCAGACTTCATTGCGAATGCTTCAGCACGACCCATTACAATACAGTTAGTAATGATTAGGCCTACGAATACAGATAGCTGCTTAGAGATATCGTATAGGTATGCTTTAAGCACTTGGTCTACCACGATTACTAGTGATGCGATAATTGCCATCTGAACGATGATACGCACACTGTTAGGAATGTGGTTACGGATCAAAGAAACGAAGAAGTTAGACAGAGCAGTAACGAACATTACCGCGATAGTCATAACAAATGCTGTTTCTAGCTTAGTGGTTACCGCAAGAGCAGAACACACACCAAGAACCTGTAGCGCGATTGGGTTGTTGTCCAACACCGGCGCTAAGATGCTCTTTTTAATTTCTTTTGCACTAGACATTAGTTCAGACCTCCGTCACGAACTTTTGCTAGGAACGGACCAAAGCCCATATCACCTAACCAGAAGTCAAATGTATGTTGAACACCAACGCTAGTCAGTGTTGCACCAGAAAGGCCATCTACACCGTGCTCAGAACCTTGAGGAGCGCCACCTTTAACAACCTCAATAGCAGGTTTGTGGTTTTCGTCGAATAATTTCTTACCAACGAATTGAGCGCGCCAAGATGGGTTCTCAACTTCACCACCAAGTCCAGGAGTTTCACCTTGCTCGTAGTAAGTGATACCAGAAACTGTGTTGCCATCAGTTTCTACCGCAACGAATGCGTACATCATTGACCATAGACCGTTACCGTGAACAGGGATGATAACTTTAGAAGTTTCAGCGCCATCTTTCACAAGGTATACAGTACCCGTGTTAGCACGACGAAGGATCTTAGCGATGTCATCTTCAGCTGAAAGCTTGATTGACTGAGCTGGATCTTTTGCCGCTTTACGTTGGTCGTATGCAGCAGCGTCGCCGTCAACGAAATCGCCAGTAGCGAAATCAACTAGACGAGGTTCAATGTTCTCTGCGTACAGTTCAGGGATATTACCCGCAAGTTCAATGCCCGCAACTTCAAGGATCTTGGTTTGCTGATCCAGAACCGCGTTAGCTTGTTGCTTAGGTTTAAGAACAACTGCAGCTGTTGAAACGATGATTGAGCACACTAAGCTCAATGCGATAACAACAAACAGCGTCTTTTTAATGCTATCGTTATTACTTGCCATAGCGCGCTAGTCTCCGCTTAATGTTCTTCTCGATTACAACGTGGTCAAACAGAGGAGCAAATAGGTTTGCGAATAGGATCGCAAGCATCATGCCTTCTGGGTATGCAGGGTTAACTACACGAATCATTACACACATTGCGCCGATTAGGATGCCGTACCACCACTTACCACCATTGGTAAATGACGCTGATACAGGGTCTGTTGCCATGAAGAACATACCAAATGCGAAGCCACCTAGAACTAGGTGCCAGTGCCAAGGCATGCTGAACATTGCGTTAGTGTCAGAACCGATCACATTAAACAATGTTGATACAGCAATCATACCGATCATTACACCCGCAATGATGCGCCATGAAGCAATGCCCATGTAAACAATCATTGCTGCACCAATCATAAGTGCAAGCGTTGAAACTTCACCGATAGAACCTGGAATGTTACCAATGAATGCGTCCATCCAAGTGATTGCTTCACCTGATGTTACGTTCATTAGTGCACTACCGCCGCCTTGAGCCCATTGGCTAAGAGCAGTTGCACCAGAGAAGCCATCTGCAGCAGTCCAAACTACGTCACCTGAAATCTGTGCAGGGTATGCAAAGAACAGGAACGCACGACCAGCAAGAGCAGGGTTCAAGAAGTTACGACCCGTACCACCGAAGATCTCTTTCGCAACAACAACACCAAAGGTAATACCTAGTGCTGCTTGCCATAGAGGAAGCGTTGGCGGAACAATAAGCGCGAACAAGATAGAAGTAACAAAGAAACCTTCGTTAACTTCGTGCTTACGCACCATACAGAACAGTACTTCCCAGAAACCACCAACGATAAAGACCGTCGCGTAGATAGGTAAGAAGTAAGTCGCACCCAAGAGCATCTTACTGCCCCAACCTGCATCGGCCCCTAAGGAGGCTCCAAGCATTTCGGTTAGCCAGTAGTGCCAGTTACCATCAATGATAGAAACTAGTTCTGCACCTGAATACATGTGGTTTAGTGCTGCGATAGCCTGACCACCTGCGTTGTACATACCCCAGAACATTGCTGGGAATACCGCAAGCCAAACCATGATCATGATACGTTTTAAGTCAACGCTATCACGGACATGCGAGCTTTTCTTTGTAACTGTACCTGGTGTGTAGAAAAGTGTTGCTGCAGCTTCGTAAAGCGCAAACCACGTTTCGTGTTTACCACCTGGTTCAAAATGATGCTCGATGTCTTCAATAAACTTTTTAAGGCCCATGAAAATTACCCTTCCTTCACAATTGTATCTAGGCATTCACGAAGTAACTGACCGTACTCGTACTTACCAGGACATACAAAGGTACACAGTGCTAAATCTTCTTCATCTAGCTCTAGCGCACCAAGTGCTTGTGCACTATCAACGTCGCCAGCACATAGATCGCGAAGCAGCAAAGTAGGCTCCATATCTAATGGCATTACTTTCTCGTAGTTACCAATTGGAACCATAGAGCGATCACTACCGTTTGTTGTCGTTGTCATGTTGAACAACTGACCTTTAAACACGTGACCAAGGAATGAACGAGTAACAGAGAACTTGTTCTTACCAGGCATAGCCCAGCCAAATAGCTCTTTATCACGACCTTCACGAAGAACCGAAACCTGTTGATGGTAACGGCCAAGGTAAGCATGTGGACCTGAAGCGTGAACACCAGATAATACTGAACCTGAGATCAGGCGAACTTCACCTGGCATCAACTCGCTGTCCGTCAACTCTTCAAGGCTAGCACCAATTTGAGTACGAACTAGGCGTGGGTTATTAACTACTGGACCAGCCAGAGAAACAACACGCTCAGAGTAAATCTCACCAGTAAGGAACAACTTACCGAATGCGATAACGTCTTGGTAGTTAATGCTCCACGCTACATTTTGTGCATTTACCGGATATAGGTAATGCATATGCGTGCCTGCAAGACCTGCAGGGTGTGGGCCATCAAAAACATGTTCTTCAACGTTAGACTGAGCTGAACGAGGTAAGCTAGTACCTTTTTTACAAACGTACACTTTACCGTTAGTCAGAGTTGAAAGAAGATCTAAACCAGCAACGAAAGCATCAGACTGCTCGTTAATGATTAATTCTGGCTCAGCTGCTAGCGGATTAGTATCCATAGCAGTAACGAAAATAGCCTGAGTTTCAGAATCAATGGCTGGAACCTTGCTGAACGGACGAGTTCGCAAAGCGGTCCATGCGCCAGACTCAACTAACTGAGATTTAACCGTTTCACGGTCAAGACCTGCTAGTTGGCTAGCTTCATAGCTATTGAACGTGATTTGCTCATTGCCTGCTACTTCAATCACTACTGATTGAAGAACACGCTTAGCACCACGGTTCACTTCAATAACTTTACCGCTTGCTGGAGAAGTAAATACAACACCTGGGTTCTTTTTATCTGCAAAAAGAACTTGGCCTTTCTTCACTTCATCACCAACGCGAGCATGCATCGTAGGACGCATACCAACGTACTCTTCGCCAAGCAAGGCGACTTTAGTGATGGACTTACCATCATTAATCACCTGGGATGGAGTTCCTGCGATAGGAAGATCCAAACCCTTATTTATTGTAATCATACGCACTTGCACTACTTTATCGGGAAAAAGATTCTTTTAATTGCGTAAATTCAGGACGTTTTAAACTCGCCCTTAGACACGACATTACAGTGTCCGGTTTTGGTAAATTTGAGATACCAAAATCGCAACATTTTCATAATAAAATCACCACACGAATCATGTGAGATTTATCAGGTGCGATATTCTAGCATTTTTTGACAACTCGATGCCATGACCAATAACTTGAATACAGCCTTTATTTGGTGAGATTTGAAGCATATGGCCTCTCAAATATGTATAAATTTGACGAGCCGCACAGATAAAATGGCTTTTGAATCGTGTTTTAAACAAGAGATTAATACTCTGTCACAAACTAATATTTTACTAGTTATGTTGAAACACTGTTAATAAAAACATTACTCATTGTAGGTATTTGAGCCCGTTCAATTTGACATCAGTTTGGGTGATATAAGAACGAAAATACATAAGTTTGACGACAAAAAAAGCGCCATGGCGCTTTTCTCTGTATATAGGCCTTCTTACTTTCCGCCACCCATACACATTGGACTGTCTGGCACGCTATCTAGCTGCTTCATCCATTCATCTTTTGTATAAGTGTGAATAGACAGTGCGTGGATATTATTGGCTAACTCTTCTGAAAGTGCCTTATTTACCGCTCGATGACGAGCAATAAGACGCAAACCTTCAAACACATCGCTGACAACAATCACTTTGAAATGACTCTCAGAACCAGCCGGAACATTGTGCATATAGCTCTCATTGACCACGTTTAAATGACTTGGTGAAAACTCATTGTGCAATTTTGTTTCGATAACTTCTTGGATCATTGTGATTCCTTAATAACGTATTGGCATTATCCGTGGGCTGAGTATAAACCCTAACAGGTCGAGTGTCTGAGTATTTCATAGCAAATGGCATAGGTTTGGTTGAGTTTTTTCTATCTTGTTCAGCCTGCATTTGAGACAATATCTTTGTTATTTCTTACATAAGTATCTCAAGCAATGAAAACCGAACTTACCCTTCACGATAGAACTTTAACCTTACATCGTTTCCCGAAACGTTCAAATGAAACCCTTCAAGCTTGGGATGCGGGCGACGAATACATTATTAGCCATGTTGAAGAGATGAACCTTGAACCTGGTAAACACATCCTGATCATGAACGACAGCTTCGGTGCCCTATCCGCTTGGTTCTCGAAAGATCATGATGTCACTATGATGAGCGACTCATTTATCTCTCACCGTGGTGCCCTGAAAAACTTGCAGCGCAATCAAAGTAACCGAGTGAACTTCTTGAACACGATGGATGATATCCCACACGGTATCGATCTTGTGATCATGCAGCTGCCAAAAACAAATCGTCACCTAATCTGGCAATTGAGTCAGCTACGCCAAGCATTGCCTGAAGGCTGCCAAGTGATCGGCGTCAACAAGGTAAAAGAGATTCACACCTCTACGCTTAACCTGTTCGAAAAATACCTAGGCGAAACCAAAACATCACTAGCGAAGAAAAAACACCGCTTAGTCTTCTCATCTCCAAACTGCCAGCCAATTCAAACGGTAGAGCCTTTTGTTGAATGGGATGTAGACGGTGAAGATATCCGCCTGAAAAATTTACCAAATGTTTACTCAGGGGAAGCACTCGATCAAGGCGCTCGCTATATGCTAGAGCACATTCCTCAAGATCCTGAGCTACGTCATATCATCGATCTTGGTTGTGGCAACGGTGTATTGAGTGTAAAAGCAGGGCAATTGAACCCACAAGCCCGTATCACCTGTGTGGATGAAAGCTTTATGGCGGTGGGATCGGCGCGCCAAAACGTCAAAGATAACCTTGGTGAAGAAGGCAACTTCCAGTTCATCGCCAACAACTGTTTAGATGGCTTCAAGAAAAACAGCACCTACTTAGTGATGTGTAATCCTCCATTCCATCAGCAACAAGCGATTACGGATCACATTGCGTGGCAAATGTTCTGTGATGCAAAGCATGTTCTAAGCAATGGAGGCAAATTAATTGTTATTGGCAACCGACACCTCGGATACGATGTCAAACTAGCAAGACTATTTGGTGAAGCTAACGTTGAAACGCTTGAACTAAACCAAAAATTTGAGATATTACAAGCAACAAGAGAACCTGCGAATTTTAATAAATAAGCAGAAACGACTTCACAAGAATTTAAGATACCGAGCTTCTGGTGTGAATTTAGAAAGGATAAAGGAATGAAAAAACTGATTTTGGCTGCTTCTATTATGGCTTTGACAGCATGTTCAGCCCCTCAGCAAGAACAGATCAATGTAATGCCAGAAGCTTCACTAAGCTCAAGCAACCTTGTACAAGGCAAAACATACACACTAACCAGTAAAGATGTTCGTGCCGCTCAATATGTTGCATTGGTTGATAGTGGCCGTTCAAACATTCAGCCAATTCACGCTAAGCAAAACATGCGTATCTCTCTAGAAAATGCTGTTGCACAGCAGTTAGAGTCTCAAGGTTTTCGTGCAAGCGTAAACAGTGAAAACTCAATTGTTTTGGAGATTCAAGAAGCGCTTGTTACCGTAGAACACACCATTATGGAAAACAAAATGGACGGTAAAGTAACGCTTGAAGTTACGGCTGAAACGCCTGAAGGCAAACTAGTTAAAACATTCAACGGCACTGCAACACGCACTGGTGCATTGAGTGCATCTAACGACGACATCTCTATGGTTCTTAATGACGTGATCAACTTGGTTCTTACTGAGATCGCTAACGACCAAGAGCTACAAACTTACATGAAGGAACGTTTCTAATGGGTCGTATTTTATCTTCTATCGCATTAATGCTAGTGAGCGTAAGCGTTTGGGCTGGTCCTAAAGTAAACGTGGAAACAACATTAGGCGACTTCACAATTGAGCTAAACCAAGAACAAGCACCGGTTAGCGCGGAGAACTTCCTAAAATACGTTGCAGACGGCAGCTACGAAGGCACTATCTTCCACCGTGTTATTCCTGGCTTTATGGCTCAAGGTGGCGGCTTCGATCAAGAGATGAATCAACAAGCGACTTATGCTCCTATCAAGAATGAAGGCAGCAACGGCCTGAAGAACGATACAGCAACAATCGCTATGGCTCGTACTAATGTGCCAGATTCTGCAACTCGCCAGTTCTTCATTAACTTCTCTGATAATGATTTCTTGAACGCAAAAGGTGGTAACCCAGGCTACGCTGTATTTGGCAAAGTAACTGAAGGTTTTGATGTTGTTCAAAAGATGGCAACGATTCCAACCAAGCGAATGGGCCGCATGTCAGACATCCCAGTCGACCCAATCGTCATCACTAAAGTGACCCTTCTTAAGTAATCCAATGTAACGCCCTTATTTCTTAAGGGCGTTTTTCTATACAAGGACGCCCTATGTCATCAGGCACTCCCTCTCTTTCTTGGATGCAGACTTTTCGCAGCTACCTAGATAAACGTCTACTTTGGGTGTTTATGCTCGGCTGTTCGAGTGGCTTCCCATGGGTTCTTATTGGATCCAATATGTCTGGTTGGCTAAAAGATGCAGGTTTAACGCGTGCTGCCATCGGCTACTTTGGCAGTGTGTTTGCCGTGTATGCGATTAACTTTCTATGGGCACCATTGGTAGACCGAGTAAAACTGCCGGTGCTTCACGCAATACTCGGCCAGCGACGCAGTTGGATCTTTTTCTGCCAATCCATTGTTTTAATCGGTACCTTATTCATCGCAGGCGTCAATCCCGCAGAGAACTTGGCGTTTACTTCAATGTTGGCGCTCGCTATTGCCATTGCCTCAGCCACGCAAGACATCGCGATTGATGCATTTCGTATTGATACCTTCCCAAAATCCGAAGCATCAAAACTGCCGCAAGCTTCTGCAATGGCCGTAATTGGTTGGTGGACGGGGTATTCTCTACCAGGCTACCTTGCCTTTATTAACGCAGACTCAATCGGTTGGAATGGCGTGTATTACGGAATGGCAGGCGTCGTTGTCGTACTAATGCTGTTTACTCTTTTTGTCGGAGAGCCAAATACACAACGCGAAGCCCTGCAAGAACAGGCTCAGCAACGCCACAATAAGGTTGTCGGTTCGAAAGTCGTGGCTTGGTTCAGTGTTACCGTGTTAGAACCGTTTTATGACTTCTTCAAACGAAACGGAGTTCAAGTTGCCATCACCCTACTGCTGTTCGTATTCCTATTTAAGATAGGTGAAGCCTTCCTAGGTCGCATGTCGATCACCTTCTATAAAGAGATAGGTTTCAGTAACGAACAGATCGGCCACTATTCGAAGTTAATTGGTTGGGGCGCAACCATATTCTTCACTTTGGTAGGCAGCGTCTTCAATGTAAAATTCGGCATTGTACGCGGACTGATGATTGGCGGTGTTGCCATGGCAGCCAGTAATCTAATGTTTGCATGGATCGCTCAAGCAGGCCCAAGTGAAACACTGTTCTTGGCAACGATTATTGTCGATAACTTCACGACCGCCTTTTCAACAGTAGCTTTTGTCTCTTTCTTAACGTTATTAACTGGGCAGGCTTTCTCTGCAACCCAATATGCATTACTCGCATCCTTGGGTAACTTCGGTCGAACAACACTGGCTTCATTTAGTGGTGAATTGGTCGATTACCTCAATGATTGGTCAACCTTCTTTATACTGACCGCACTTATGGTGATTCCAAGTTTGATCATGCTCTACTCGTTACGCCACTTTTTCACGGATTTATTAGAGAAAGCCAAAACTAACCAAGAATAGAGTCAAAGAAAACAAATAAGAAGAGGGTAGCATTGATCTACCCTCTTCTACGTTCTGTCTTCAGATCTAGTCTGTTGTGTCGCTCACGATAAGATTAAAACCTGTTCCCATCGAATCATCAATCGCCACAACCAAAGGCTGACCCGCTACAGTAATCGTCACAAAGTAAGACCCCGCCGCAACATAAATGCCATTTGCATAATCTTTGAATTTCACATCACTTAGCGCCGGAGTGCTGCCAGCAATACCCACCGTTTTCGGTCAAAGATAGATCAAAGACTGGATTGTAAGACGGGTTGAATTGTCATTTTTTAAGAGAAAACGCTTAGAAACGAATACTGTTGATTTTGATATGCATATCACTCTATTTAGTATAATCGTTTGCTTAGAGCATCAATTCACCAATTTATCTACAAAATAATCAGATTTCACAAAATCAATAGAATCCAAGGTGCATCAAGATGCATTACCACCTTAAAGTTCCATCATTTAGATCATTAGTGTGATCAACTTCAAATTAATAATTGTAGTTTTCACTCGGTCTCACTTTTATTTGAGAGCGAAATCGCTATTATGCTCTGCATTCGGACGACGTAAATACTTACCAGTTTTCGGGTCACTTATTTTAAACATAGAGAGTTCCATTATGCGTAAATCACTTTTAACTCTTGGCCTACTTGCAGCAGCATCTGCTCCAGTAATGGCAGCTGACTATACTGACGGCGATACTCACAAGAACGATTACAAATGGATGCAGTTCAACCTAATGGGCGCATTCGACGAGCTACCAGGTGAATCTTCACACGACTACATTGAAATGGAGTTTGGTGGCCGTTCAGGAATTTGGGAATTATATGGTTACGTTGATTTCTTTAATGTTCTAAATAATGACAGCAGTGACAAAGCTGGTTCTGACCGTATCTTTGCAAAATTTGCACCTCGTATGTCTCTAGATGGCCTTACAGGTAAAGACCTGTCTTTTGGCCCAGTAAAAGAGCTATACATCGCGAACCAAACTGTAATCAATGGCGGCGCTGAGTACTCTTTCGAGACTACTGAATTAGACCAAGATGGTAATCCTGTAGTTAAGTCCAATGAGCCTCTATACCAAACATTCATTGGTCTTGGTTCTGATGTAGAAGTGCCATGGTTAGGTAAAGTTGGTCTAAACCTATACGGTATGTACGATCTAAACGCTAAAGACTGGAATGGTTACCAAATTTCAGCTAACTGGTTCAAACCATTCTACTTCTTCGAAAATGGTTCATTTGTATCTTACCAAGGTTACATTGATTACCAATTTGGTGTTAACGATGATTTCGCTGCATTGAACTCTTCTCATGGTGGTCAAATGTACAACGGTCTTTACTGGCATAGCGATCGTTTTGCTCTAGGTTACGGTCTAAAAGCTTACAACGACGTATACGGCCTTAAAGATGGCGGTTTAGCTGGCAAAACTTCTGGCTTTGCTCATTACGTAGCAGCTACTTACAAGTTCTAATTGAACTTCTAAGAAAGTTTCCTAAATGGCACCCTCGGGTGCCATTTTTTATTGCTTTCATTTAATGCCTCGCTATCCTTGCAGCATCACTTTCTTATCTCGGTATTGCTGTGAACATCACTATTGTTGGGCCAGGGGCCATCGGCTCTTTATGGGCAATAAAACTACTTCAAGCTGGTCATAATGTGTCTTTGTGGAGTCGTTCCACTGATAACTCAATTGACTTATCACTTGATGGACAAGCTTCCCTTTCCTTCAGTAACAACAATATCGAAAAGCTATCAGCGAGTGACTTGGTTATTTTCACGGTCAAAGCTTGGCAAGTAGCAGAAGCCACGACTCCGTTACTTCAACATCTCGATCCCGACACCATTCTTATGTTCATGCATAACGGAATGGGCGCGGTTGATGAGATAGCCACTCAAATTGATGCTTACCCAATAATATTGGCGACGACTACTCAAGCTGCATTCAAACCCGACCGCAACAATGTGTCTCATACTGGATTGGGCCAAACTCAATTGGGTGCTTTCAACCAAACTGGCCAACAGTGTACGTTTTTAGTTGATGTCTTAGATGATGCTCTCCCTGCTGTGCGTTGGAACCCACAAATAGAAACCGCGCTTTGGACTAAGCTCGCCATCAATTGTGCGATCAACCCGCTCACGGGCCTTGAACAGATCAAGAATGGCGAACTCGCAGATAAAAGGTTTGAGGATATTTTGAGTTCTATCGTTAAAGAGCTCACGCAGGTTATGCAAGCCGAAAGGATCGTTTGTTCATTCGATGAATTGGAAGCAAGCGTCAAACAGGTTATCCAAGCAACGGCACAGAACAATTCATCTATGAAGCAAGATATGTTTTACCAACGTAAGACAGAGATCGACTTCATTAACGGCTACCTTATTAAGACTGCACTCAAGCATCATATAGACGTTCCCGTTAACCAAAGACTGTTCGCTCAAGTCAAAGAGCAAGAAAATCGCTGGAATCATCAAGATTAGTCAGCAACGGTCAACAAGTCGCGATAAAATAACAATACCGCTAAGCATAACGCTGGCACCCACTTTCAAGATTTAGGTAAGAACAGATGTTTGATATCAATCACATCCGAGAGCAGTTTCCTGCGCTATCACAAACCATCAATCAACAACCATTGATTTACTTAGACAGCGCGGCAACAACACAAAAACCTCAGGTAGTTATTGATGCCATTAGCCAATATTACTCCAAACAAAATGCTAATGTTCACCGTGGCAGTCATAGCTTAACAGCGAACGCGACCAGTCAATTTGAATCGGCTAGAGATAAGGTCGCTCAGTTTATCGGTGCAAGCTCTTCAAAAGAGATCATCTGGACTCGCGGTGCAACCGAAGCGCTCAACCTAATTGCTCAAACGTATGCAAGAAGTACCCTTCAGCCTGGCGATGAGATCTTAGTGAGTGAAATGGAGCATCACGCTAACATAGTTCCTTGGCAAATTGTGGCAGAACAAACCGGGGCTAAAGTCGTTAAAGTACCGATGACACCGGATTGCGAATTTGACCTAGTCGCGTTTGATACGCTTTTAAATGAACGAACCAAGATTGTTGCATTAGCTCAGGTAACCAACGTAACGGGTTCTCGTCAGCCAATTGAAGCTGTCATAGAAAAAGCACACAAGATGAATGCGATTGTTGTGGTCGATGGCGCGCAAGGCATCGTCCATGAGCCTATTGATGTTGCAGCTTTAGGTGCGGATTTCTACGTATTCTCTGGACACAAGCTCTATGCCCCTGCGGGCATCGGTGTGCTTTACGGCAAGCTTGAATTGTTAGAAGCGATGCCACCTTGGCATGGTGGTGGCAAAATGGTCGAGCGCGTCTCTTTCTCTGGCACTACTTTTTCAGAACTGCCAGGCAAATTCGAAGCGGGCACGCCAAATGTGGCAGGAGCCATAGCACTAAGCACCGCAATAGAATGGTTAAGTGGTTTTGTACAACAAGATGTCGAAAATCATATCCACCAACTACAACACGAGACTTATCTTGCTCTCAGTAAACTGGATGACATTCAGATTTTAGGGTATCAACCTAACGCAAGTGTGATTACTTTTGTGATGGATGGTGTTCACCATCAAGATATAGCGACTCTACTGGATCAGCAAGGTATCGCAGTACGTGCAGGACATCATTGTGCTCACCCATTAATGGATGCACTTAATGTGAAAGGAACGGTGCGAATTTCATTTGGTATTTACAACACCATGGAGGATGTTGAAAAACTCATCGCGGCAATAGAAAAAGCCGTTGATATGCTTTAGGGAGTAGCGAAATTACTTAGGGTTGGCGTTTAACGTCAACCCTTTTTGCTTCTGTGTATCAAGGAGATATTAAGCACTTAGCTCTTGGATTTGAGCAACAATCGCTTTTAATCCATTACCGCGAGATGGGCTAAGGTGGGTAATTAGGCCGATTTGTTCAAAGTAACCATCAATATCGAACGCTTGAACCTGCTCTGATGTTTTTCCATCATACGCAGCCATTACTAATGCAATCAGACCGCGAACGATACGCGCATCAGAATCAGCACAAAAGTGCCAAACACCATCGATATTCTGAGAAACCAACCACACTTGGCTTTCACAGCCAGAGACAATCACCTGCTCACTTTTCAGTTCATCAGGCATCGTTGGCAGTTTCTTACCCCATTGAATCACTTGGCGATAACGGTCTTCCCAGCCGCTGAATGTCTGCATTTTCGCGACAATATCATCACTGGTAATTTCAGTGCCGAATGGAGAGCTTGGGAATGTGGTCATTTTAATATCCAGTCGATTGTTAATTGAGTAGAAGACGTTACTTAGCGTGCTTTTGAATCAGCTTTTCGACGATACGTGAAACAGCCACAAAGCCAAACGTCGCTGTTACAACCGTTGCCGCACCAAAACCCGTCGCACAATCCATGCGTTTTGGACCTTCTGCTGTCGCTTTCGCAGCACATACACTGCCGTCAGCTTGAGGGTATTTCAGCTGTTCAGTTGAGAACACACAATCGATACCAAACTTACGTGCTGGATTCTTAGGGAAATTATGATGACGACGAAGGGTATCTTTTAGCTTCTTCGCGAGCGGATCTTGAATCGTCTTCGTCAGATCAGCCACTTTGATTTGAGTGGGATCGATTTGACCACCCGCACCACCGGTAGTGATCACCTTGATTTTGTTGCTACGACAATAAGCCAACAGTGAAGCCTTAGCTTTCATGCTGTCAATCGCATCTAATACAAAGTCGAACTCTTTCGATAGGTATTCAGCCTGATTATCAGGGCCGATAAAGTCGTCAATCAGGTTAACTTTACACTCAGGGTTAATCAGCTTAACGCGCTCTGCCATCACTTCAATTTTGCTTTTACCAACGGTACCCGACATTGCGTGGATCTGACGGTTGATGTTGGTCACACACACATCATCCATATCGATCAAAGTCAGCTCACCTAAACCAGTACGAGCAAGCGCTTCAACCGCCCATGAACCTACACCGCCAATACCGATCACACACACGTGTGCTGCTCTAAGTATGTCGACTTCACTATTGCCATATAGGCGACGGGTGCCACCAAATCGTTGGTCATAGTTTTCTGAAGCTGGAGTGGTCAATTCACGCATTGTTGCCGCCAATTTATTTCTGAGAAAAAGAAAAGAGTGCGTTTTATACGCACTCTTGAATAAAAAGTCTAGGGGATTAGCGATTCGCTTTCAATGCCCTATTTTATTGTAGCTTACTCAACCTTTTCAGGAGGCAAAGCCCAAGGCGCTTCAGTTGCGCTGCCATCTAAACCGAGCTTCCACACACGACCAAAATGCTTGTAATGGCCCGCTTCTGTACCCGCTCGAGGGCCCATGCCGTGGTAAAGGTCCAAATGGTTTTGCTTAACCGCGCCGCCCGTATCCAAAACCAATAGCAGTCTTAGTTGATGAGCGCCGCTCCAAGTACCATCAGCATTCAGTAGTGGAACCTCAGCAAGAATCGGTGTTCCCATAGGTAAGATAGAGCGATCGCCCGCTACCGCCGCCATCGGTAATAGAGGAATGCCCGCGCTGCCCATTACCGATAGGTCGTCTCTCGCTTCAAAGAAAACGAAAGAAGGGTTTTGCTCAAGCAGCTCTTTGACCACTTCAGGATCGTTTGCCAATACCCACTCTTTGATTGCTTTTAGCGACATTTTTTCGCGTGGAACTAAGCCTCGTTCAATCAGAACACGGCCAATGCTCACATAAGCTTTATTGTTCTTACCCGCGTAGGCGAAATACTGCAGCGTGTCATCATCACCGAAGTGTACAAATCCACTGCCCTGTACTTCCATCATAAATGGGTCGATACGGTTTGCTGAGTAACCTAACTCAAGGCCCTGACCTTCTAGTGCGCCGTTGTAAATCTCTTGGCGTGTTGGACACTCTTTACCACACTCAGGAAGCCCGTAAACAGGGTAACGATATTCTTCATTCGCTTCGTGGCGCAGCTCCATCACAGGAGAAAAGTAGCCCGTGAACAAAACATTGCCTTGTTTATCACCACCACCTAGTTGAGCGGTTTGAACGCCAAAATTCGCTAGCTCGCTTGGATCTCCACTCAGCATCGCCCACTCATTGAGTTGTTGATAAAGCGGCTCAT
Organism: Vibrio sp. 10N.239.312.D08; assembly: GCF_041466145.1. Classification (NCBI taxonomy): domain Bacteria; kingdom Pseudomonadati; phylum Pseudomonadota; class Gammaproteobacteria; order Vibrionales; family Vibrionaceae; genus Vibrio; species Vibrio sp. 10N.239.312.D08. The sequence continues at coordinate 48,297 of NZ_JBFSSD010000012.1, forward strand.
AGATTTTAGCCATCGAAGGGGATTTAGAAACCACCATCTCAGCTTGTTCTGCAAATGCGGTGTAGTCTCTTGGTTTATTGGATTCAACCTGATCGACCTTATTCAAGGTGCGAGGAAATTCGTCATCAAGGTGTTGCTGAGCAAGATCAGTGGGTTGAGCACAGCCAAATAACAAAGAGGCAGCGACAAGGGGAAGCCATTTTTTAATCACAAGAGTCATCCTAAAAATTCTATGCATCGAGGATGACAAAAACAGTCAGATAACACAATCTTAGATTGTAAGAGTTTACAAGAAGATAACCTATCGGACGGAGTTATCGATATGGCCCTTAAGGCGGAAGATGGGATTGTAGTGACTGTCAGAATCGAGCACCATTTCTGTATTGTCAGAATTGGTCATGCGGAAGCGATAGGTTTTATCACCCGCCTTGTATTCAAAGTAGTTTCCATCAAAGTCAAAGCTCGTCGAAACAACAGACCCACGAACTGACACACCATTAGCATTCAGAACAAACTCATCGGTCGCATAATGTGCAACATCTTGCTCTATCCAAGTGCCGTATATCAGATTGTCGGGCGTCGCCGCATTTTGCACTCGGGAAAGCACATCGCCGAACAAAGAAACCACCGCAAACGAACCCACTAAGGCTAGAACCATTAAACAGCGTTCAATGATCTTACGCTTCAACTTAGATTGATTGCGCTGATCAGCTTCGCTGTAGAGACCTTTGGTTATCTCATCGATTTTGTTCTTTGTTGCTGGAGCTTGTTGCATTCGGTGACTACTCATAAGGATGCTATGCGCATTCTACACTGAGACAGTTTATATATTGAAGCCTAGATAAGAATAGTTTGCGCTTTATTCCAAAAAGGTGTTGTTTACATTTGAATTTAAATGCTAAATTATCGAATAAATAAACAAAATGGACTTGTTCTGTGAAATTAAGAAGTACAGCGCTAGTAAAAGGTTTCAGACAATCAACCCCTTACGTAAATGCTCACCGTGGCAAAACCATGGTCATTATGCTGGGAGGCGAAGCCGTTGCCGACAGGAACTTTGGTAACATTATTAGTGATATAGCCTTGCTCCACAGCCTTGGAGTAAAGATTGTTCTCGTTCACGGGGCAAGACCGCAGATCAACCAATTGCTCGCCAAGCAAGATTGCCATACGCCTTATCACAAGAATATTAGGGTCACTGATGAATATTCTTTGGGCGTTGCTATGCAGGCTGCTGGACAGCTTCAACTTGCCATCACCGCACGCCTCTCAATGAGCTTAAACAACACGCCGATGGCAGGCACTCAACTCAATGTTATGAGTGGTAACTTCATTACGGCTCAACCGCTTGGCGTGGATGACGGTACGGATTATTGCCATAGCGGGCGTATTCGTCGAATCGATATCGAAGGGATCAATCGCACGCTTGACCAAGGTTCAATTGTACTGCTTGGCCCTATTGCCAGCTCCGTGACAGGCGAAAGCTTTAACCTACTTTCTGAAGAGGTCGCTACCCAAGTTGCTATTCGTCTAAAGGCCGACAAGCTGATTGGCTTCTGCTCCGAACAAGGGGTAACAGATGAACGCGGTAACGTGCTCGCCGAACTCTTCCCTAAAGATGCCAAGCAAATTCTAGAACGATTAACGGAATCTCAAAATCCTGCCGAAGACATGAGCACAGGAACACTGCGCTTCTTGAAAGGAGCGATCTCCGCTTGTCGAGCTGGTGTGCCTCGTTGTCATCTAATCAGCTACAAGGTAGATGGCGCATTAATCCAAGAGTTGTTCTCTTTTGACGGTATTGGAACCCAAGTGGTCATGGCTAGTGCCGAGCAAGTAAGACAAGCTCAGATTGACGATATTGGTGGCATATTTGACCTTATTCGTCCTTTGGAAGAACAAGGCATTCTCGTTCGTCGCTCAAGAGAACAATTGGAACAAGAGATTCACCGCTTTACGATTATCGAAAAAGACGGACTGATTATTGGTTGCGCTGCACTATATGCGTATCCGGAAGATCATATGGCGGAGATGGCTTGTGTGGCTATTCATCCTGATTATCGTGATGGCAACCGCGGGCAAATATTACTGGACTACATGCGTCATCAATCGAAGTCTCGTGATATCGACCAAATTTTCGTTTTAACCACACATAGCCTGCATTGGTTCCGTGAACAAGGGTTTTACGAGATCGGAGTTGATGAACTACCGATGGAAAAACAGGGGTTATACAACTATCAGAGAAACTCAAAGATCTTGGCGCTCAACGTATAAATAAAGTTTTGGAGCACAATCTCACTTCGACAGAAAAATAATTGCAAATGTAATCGTTTTCTATATGAGATTTATTAACTATGCACTTTCACTCACACGTATAATTGTATAGAATTTAGACGCTTTAATAATCTTAACAAATGTTTTTATTGGAATTGCCATCTCGATAGTCATATCGAACTCATTGAGATGGTCACTGCACGGATTGCTATACCCGTTGACGGTCAGCATACTAACCATTAGCTCTGCTCGTTAATATAAACAGCAAAAAGAGCAACATTGATATGAGAACCATTGTTTGTAACTCGCTGCAAAGTTTTTGGGATATGGCTGATAACCAATTCTTAGAAGGGCTAGACGTACACTGCGTGTTCCCTGTTAGCGAGAATCTAAAAGAGTTTATTTTGAATTGCCAAGCAAAGTACAAGATAAACCATATATCGTTTACTCGAGCGTTTTTAAGCAAAGAGTCTTAATAACGTTCAAAGCAACCAGGGATGGTTGCTTTGTGTTTATCTAGCTCTAAGTTCAAGCCCTTTTCTAGCGGCCATTGACGACTAATTCGTTAAGCGACTGCCTAAACCACTCACTCGCTCTGTTTTCACCTTAATCCCACGCTTCAACACGTTGGTATCGCTGAACATCATCAGTCGTTTCTTCGCACGTGTAATACCAGTATAGATAAGCTCCCGCGTTAAAATAGGGCTGAAATCAGGTGGCAAGATCATTAAGGTCAGATCAAACTCACTGCCTTGAGATTTGTGTATGGTCATCGCATAAGCGGTCTCATGATCGGGTACTCGGCTTGGTAGTACGGCTTTCACGCTGCCATCTGGCAACTCAAAATACACCTTCAGTCTAGGTGTGGAATTCGCACTATTTGACTCTAAAGTCGTTGAATCGGCTTCGAGCATACAGATACCAATATCACCATTGTACAAACCTAAACCATGATCATTACGCGTCACCATGACTGGTCGCCCGTGATACCACAATTCATCGTTGTGCGGATTCACCAAACGTCTTGCGGCAAGCGCCCTTTCGATTCTGTGGTTGAGGCCTTTAACACCAAAATCCCCTTCACGAATAGAACACAATAGTCGACATTGACTGAACAAATCGAGCACCGACTTCGCTCGCGCTTCTTGGGTTTCTAGCTCTTCAAGCGGCACATTCATTCGGTTGAGATACGCACCATACTCGTTAACCAAGGTACGCAGCATCAAATTATAGCTGTCACTCGACAGGGGATGATTTTCGATATCGCCAAATCCTTTAGCAAAGACTTGATCCACCTGACTCGCAGAACCATTATTGATTGCTTTAGCCAGTTGGCCGATACCTGAACGCGCGTCGAAGCGGTAACTCTTCTGCAGCATACACAAGCTATCTGCAATCGCAGGCGGATTCACCGATCCAGCTTTGTCTTGTCTTGGTTTAGCTATCGCATCAAAGCCTGTCATCTCCGCAATCAAGTTGCCTTGCGCACTGCTGTAACCAACAGAGTTGAATGAACAGATATCACCGAGCACAGCACCTGCCTCTACTGAAGCAAGTTGGTCTTTATCACCCAATAAGATGAGCCTTGCATGCTCAGGAAGTGCATCCACCAGCTTATACATCATCGACAGATCAACCATCGATGCTTCATCCACCACCAAAATATCAAGATGAAGTGGATTGCGTCGGTTGTGTCTAAACTCTGCACGATTAGGAATCGCGCCGAGCAATCTGTGCAAGGTACTGGATTCAGTCGGTATGTTGTACTTCACTTCAGGTACTAAAGGCAGTTGTTCTATCGCTTTACCAATCGACTCAGTTAAACGCGCCGCCGCTTTACCTGTCGGAGCCACTAGCTTGATCGTCGGTGTTTTACCTTGGCTGAGCGATTGCTCGACCATAGCCGAAAGCAACTTAGTTACCGTGGTCGTTTTACCGGTGCCCGGTCCGCCAGAAATAACCGCAAAACGTCGACTTAACGCCACCGCTGCCGCGACTTTTTGCCAATTCAAACATACCGATAGCGGTACCAAGCTGTCTAGAAAATCTAAGTCTGTTACCTGTTTGGCTTGAACAATCGCTTGGTCAATTGCGCCCCAATTCAAAGATTGCTCATCGACAATATCAAGATGATCACACACCAGCTGTTGGCGCAGTACTTGAGACGTCTGCTGATTTGCTTCAGCCTTGGCTAAGGCGTTAAACAGAAAGAGATAACTACGTGCGAAGAGCTGATTGAGTGTTTCCGTCAGCGCCTTTTTCTGTTCAATATTGAACTCTACCGGCTTACTTAAACGATTTAAGGTGTCAGCCAGCACAACCTCATAGTTCCAGTAACGCTGTAAGTAGACACGCTGCCCATCAAACATCAGCGGCTTAACACAGTCATTGGTTGTTCCCACTAAGTTTGATGATTGAAGCACAGCCACCCAATCAATACCCAACAGTTTTTGGTTCAATTGCAGTGCAGTTTCACCGTATAACCCAAGTAACTGAGCAAGATCTGCCGCTAGTTCAGGGCCTGTCGTATGCTGCTGTATAAGCTGAGTACAAATGTGTCCTTTGCCTAATTCATGGCTCACTACCCCCGCGAGAAAGCCGATCTCTTGAGGGTAGCTCGTGGCTTGCTGAGCAAGAAAACGGGCAAATTGATAATCCAACTGACGAATAGAACCCTTATCCGCAAGAAACTGGAGTACATCCATCAGTTGCTCAGGAATAAGTGAAACTGGCTTTGCTGTGTTCGCAGTATCTATGCCGGTATTAGTGGTCGTTGTTGTCATTATAAAAGCCCCATCTGTCCAGTTTCATCGTCATTCAATTGTGCCGAACGTCTGTCTATCACTTTACCGTCAATCAATTGATCCATTTCATCAAGTAAAGCCAGTGTTGGTTTCGCCGAGAAAATACCTTGCTGAGATTGGCCGTCCATTCCTCGTAAGAACAAGTAGTACACGCCACCAAAATGTTGTTCGTAGCTGTAATTGGCAACGCGGCTGCGTAAGAAACGGTGCAACGCCAATGCATAGATTTGATATTGCAAATCATAGCGATGGTCGGCCATCGCCGATTTCAATGCCTCGCCATGGTAGACAGCAACATCATCTCCTAAGTGATTCGATTTCCAGTCGAGTACATAGTATTTACCTTGGTGCTCAAACACCAAATCGATGAAGCCTTTCAACATACCTTGCACGGTTTGGAAACCTAGATCGCCCGCTTTGGCTGACAATGGATCGTGATATTGAATGGTTTGATTCAGTTCAGATGCAGCCAATACTTCGATCGGCAGTAAGAATTCCATCTCAACTAAACGTTGCGTCGAGTCTTTCTCGCTTAGCTTTAAGTTCTTGCCGTCTAATGCGGTGTTCAGCACTGTATCGACCAGTTGCTGAAGCACAGGTAGCCACTCTAATTCATATTGCTCTGATTCTAATAAGTGAGTGATTACTTGCGTGTTATGTTCACTGGTTGCTGGCTCGGTAAATTCAACCTCCTCAAACAAGGTGTGTAAGAAAGTACCTGGGCGAGCACCACGAGGGAACGTAAAGATAGAGCGTTCAGGCTCAATCAACTCAGACTCATCCTGCTCATCAGCCGAGTCAATATCAAAACCAGACACCTCAATGGTCGCGTCATGACTCGCACCGTGACTGCCCTGTTTGACAAGCCCCGAGTAACTGGTGATACGCCAAGCTCGGTCAATTGAAGCCTTAAGTTCACTGGCCTGTAAGTCGTCACTCACTTGCTCTGTTTGCACAAAAATTTGTTCGTGAGCGGTAGGTGTTTCGGCTAACAGCACACTGGAATTCTTACCCTCAATAGCCGATAGAGCTTGATGCAACTCGGCGATGCCTTGCTCTTGTCCGTTTTGAACCAAATAGCCCATGGCACTCAAGTGAACGCCGGTCGGCTCTTTGGTTGAACGCCCTTTACGTAGCGGTGCCATGCCAATAAAACATCCATAAACAGCACGAGTCAGCGCCACGTAAATCAAACGTAAGTCTTCCGCCAATCGCTCTTTGTCGGCTTGAGCTAAGGCACTATCGCTACCCGTAATATCAAGTACCGTGGTATCTGAGTCATGGTCGTAGAACTTACCTTCACTCGCTTCACGATAGCTTGCAACGAACGGCAAAAATACTAAGTCATATTCCAAGCCTTTCGATTTATGAATGGTAACGATTTGAACCAAGTTTCTTTCTGATTCAAGGCGTTGAATGTCGTCGTCACTGCCACCTAAACCATTTTGTGCATCTGAGATTGCTTCAGCCAGCCAACGCAACAAGCCATAGTCACTGTCGAGTTCTTGTCTTGCTTGTTGCAACAATTCGCCAATGTGCATTAAATCAGTGAGTGAGCGCTCACCATTTTCTTCTTCCAGTAAGCGTTCCGCGAGATGTCGTTTACTGATCACGCTGCGAAGCATTGGCAACACGCCGCGCTGAAGCCACAACTTACGATATTCTCTAAACTCGTTAACGACGTTTTCCCACACCACTTCATCGTTGTTGAGTTCATCCAATGATGCGGCATCCAGAGCAAACAACTCCGACGCTAAACTGGCGCGTAATGCTCGGTCATTTTCAGGTGTCAGCACCGCCTGCAACAAACGTTGAATATCTTGTGCGACCAAGCTGGTGAACACACTGTCTCGGTTGGATAAATACACGCTCGCAATGCCTTGTTCCGACAACGCGTTCTTAATCAGACGACCTTCACTGCCGGTTCGAACCAAGACTGCAATATCACCCGCATTCACAGCATGTTGTTTTTTGCCGTTATCAAAATAGGCTTGTTGATTTTGAGAAGCGGTCAGAATGGTTTGAATTTGACTCGCCGTCGCCTCAGCCATGGCTTTGTGATATTCGCCTTTCGGTAATGGCTTATCTTCCGCCTCTTGCAGCCAAAAGGTAAGTGCGTGCTGAGTTTCTCCGTTCATCACCCATTGGCGTTTGTCGGCTGATGGACTGGCAGCAACGGGCAAAAATGGAATGTCTTGATCGTAGATAAACGGGCTGTCCGAATTCATAAACACTTGGTTTACTGCACTGACCATATCGGCACTTGAGCGCCAGTTAGTGCCTAAGGTGTAGTGAGCACTAACTTGGTTTCTCGCCTTGATATAGGTAAAGATATCTGCGCCACGGAAGCCATAAATCGCCTGCTTTGGGTCACCGATCATAAACAAGCCGCACTGCGGATTATCAAGATAGATTCGGCTAAAAATACTGTATTGCAGTGGGTCGGTATCCTGAAATTCATCGATCATCGCCACCGGGTAGAGCGTGCGAATCCTTTCCACCAGCAGTGACTGCTCATCGACATCGATCGACGCAGATAACTGGGTCAGTAGGTCATCAAACGACAACCACTGCTTTTGCTGTTTCGCCTTGGCGAGCATAGTTCGACAATGAGTAATCGCATGCGCCAATAACGGAGCTTTCAAATCAGCTGGGTGATTTAAGAAATCCTCAATCGCTCCGAAAACTGCATGCTGAGGTGCAGTGCCTTTCGGTGTTTTTTCAATGAGAGTCGCTTGCGAGAACTTCTCTAACTTATCTGGATATTGATAATCATGAGTGTCGCTTTGCGCCCATGCCGTCACCGCCTCTAGCCATGTCGGCAGAGACTTCTTGGTGTAGCTACGTTTGTTCACATCCGAACCAGAGATCAAAGCTAAAAAATCCGCTTCAGACTCACACCACAGTGCTTTAAGCTGCTTCACTTTGTCTAGGTTCTGATTGTGTAGAGTTTGCAAATCACCCGACATCGCGTCGACGGTTAGCTTCAATGGAGAACCCGTCAGATAACGATTGACGTCTGCTAACAATGCAGCCGGTGAACCCCAGATATTACGCACCTCACCTGCTAGCTGAATAGGTAGCGGGTAAAACTGTTTACGCCAATAGTCAGCAACTACTTGTGCTTTTAGGTGGCTTTCATCGGTCACAAATTCGTTATCAAAGCGGCTTCCAGACTCAAAAGCATTTTGAGTCAACATTCGCTGACAGAAACCGTGAATGGTGTATACCGCAGCCTCATCCATTTGTCTTTCAGCGTTAAGCAGAGTTTTAGCCGCGCCAGCATGATCATCGATGGCTTGTAACAAAGGCGCAATCACTGGGTCGTCACTTTGCCCACGTGCAAACGCAATGCGTGCATCATGAATACGAGCACGAATACGATCTCGCAGCTCAGCCGTAGCTGCTTCAGTAAAGGTCACCACCAGAATTTGGTCTACGGTTAGCGGCTCATGGTGTCGAGTGGCTTCAGTCAGATCACCTTGTGGAGCGGCCGTGCCATGCCCGAGCAGTAGGCGTAAGTACAAGCCAGCGATGGTAAATGTTTTACCTGTACCCGCTGATGCTTCAATTAAACGCGCGCCATGAAGTGGAAACGTCATGGTATTGAGTGTCTGTGGAGCAATTACCTGAACACTGCTTGTGGTCGTCATGCCTTACTGCCTTTTGATAGATGAGTCTGTTAAAAATGTGACTATTGTTACAAATGTGACCTAGCGTGGAAAACGTCATTCAATTTACGTCCTACGCTGATTTGTTAATAGTTAGTGCGATCTCTCTCACGGATCAATTCGGATCGCCTCGCTACTATGCGCCCACGAGTTCAGGAGCGCGTACGAGTTTTGTACTTTACGGCGTTACTTTGAACCACAGAATAATGGTCCCTCTGACCTGTGGCCGTACAGCGAACGCCCTACACTAATAATGATTTACTGGCGGCCACTTTATTTCCTGTACCTTGCTTCTATTCACCTTGATTCCCTTCATCTTGAAAGCAAGCGTACCAAACGCTTACCAGCGACTCTCTTTTGTCTTTCATTAATTCAACGCACTCGCTATTGATCTTGTCGATCACAGCCACCTACTCCTGATCTTCCAGATCGGCAGCAGCCAACCTTGCCGCCTGTAGCACAAGCGTTGAATACATACGCGACTCAGTAGCCAATTCATCGTCCCATTTAGACCAGATTCGTGAGATGTAGGTATCTCTACCCTCGCCCGTGAAGGCGAAGCTGTCATTAAAGGTATCGGCCATTTTCTTGAGTGACTTTTCTTCATCATCGACCCACTTACCACGGCTAAAGCCCGCTTCAACACCAGCTAATGCCGTTTTCGGGAAGTATGGCAATGGTGCAGTCATACCTTGATAAAACAGTCGTACTAACTCAGCTAATATACTCTTCGCTTGCTGCGCATCGCCGATAGGTTGTAGCGTTTGGTGAACCACGCCCTCTTTTCTGTCATAGCCAATAATATGGGTCGTTTTTCCGTGTCCCATAACAGCGCAGGATAGATGATCAATCCACGCAGCCAAGTAATCTTGAGAGCGTATTTTGCCGCTACGGAAACGCACTAGACCTGATTGATAGTTTTGAGTTAACCACCCCATCAAGCGAACAGGCTTACCTTCGCCTAACACGTCAAACTCGATATTCACTTCGAGATCTTGCTGCGGTGATCCGCTCACAAATCTAATCTCTTTGGCTAAGTCTTCCGCTTGAACACGGTTGGTTTCAAATTCGATGTCACCGAAGGCGCCGACCGGTAATCGACCTTGGGCTTTTTGCTCAGAGACAAACAGTCGCACCGCTTCGTCTGCGCCTTCTGGGTGGTCCAGCAACACTTGCAGCAGCGCATCTTTAAGCTGGAAGCTTTCTAAGCCATTAAGCACGAACGGCTCGTCGTCTTCCATTACCGGAAGCGGTGGCTCAAACACGACTTTTAGACGGCGATTAAAGAAGTATTGCACCGGCAAACGCCAGAAACGCTGTAGCTCAACCAAATCGAGTTCAAACGGATAGCTCGCACCAAGCAAATAGTCATCCAAAGCGCGATTGAATTCACCACTGCGCTCACCAGAACGATTTGCCGCAGGAAGCCATTCTTTGGCGTAGCTCAATACATGACCTGCATCACCTTGGGTAAAGGCTGCTGGGCTAAATGGTGTCATGGTGTGTTCAAAGCTGATTGCTTGAGTCAGTTTGATACCAGAATCATCACTTGGTAACGCTTGATCTGCACTTAGGCAGTAGTTCTGGTGGCAGTACTCAATCAACTCAGAAACCAATACCGACGGTACTCGCTCAGTATTATCTTGAATCGAACGGCCGACATAACTGATGTATAAACACTCTTGCGCCGACAACATCGCTTCTAAGAATAGGTAACGGTCATCATCACGACGAGAACGATCACCAGGTCGAGTGCGCCCGTTCATCAGGTCAAAACCTTCTGGCGGCATTGAGCGAGGGTAAACCCCATCATTCATGCCTAACAAACAGACGGTTTTGAACGGAATAGAACGCATCGGCATCAAGGTACAAAAGTTAACTTGTCCCGCTAAGAAACGCTGACTGATACGGGCGCCCGACAGTTTATTGTTTAAGTACTGATAAATGATGCTTGGCGATAGCTCTTGTTCGTACAAGGCATCATCAAGCTGTTCATTCAGTTGAGAAAGTGCATCACGAATCGACTTAAGCACCACCTCGCCTTCTAGCTCAACGGCAAAGAAATCGTCAATCATTTGCAGCAAGGTTTCACGCCACATATCGATGGATTGCGTCTCAGTAAGGCGTTGACGGTAATGGGCAATACGGTCAATAAAGTGCGCTAACTTACCTGCAAGTTCAGCGTTAATGCCCTGAACTTCGTTATAAGCTGCAATTGGAGAGTGTTCGGTTTCAAACAGACCCGCAGAATCCGACATCGCATAACCCAATAACATTCGCTGGATACCAAATAGCCAGGTATTTTGCTCGGTGGCAGGCAAATCAAACTCAGTTGCGGTAGACGAATCGACACCCCAACGGATGCCTGCTTCTTCAACCCACTGCTTAGCTTGCTCGAATTGAAATTCATCAATGCCAAAGCGTGCCATCATCGCTGGGATTTCTAGTAGCTCTAACAACTCAGACGCTAAACAACGCGTATTCGGTAGCGCGACCAACTGCATGAACGCGGTCAGAATCGGGCTCTCTTGGTCTGCCGTTCGATCCGAGATCGAGTAAGGGATATAACGCTCACCCGGAGCATTAGCAAATACCGCCTGAATCGCAGGGCTGTAAGCATTGATGTCTGCCACCATCACGATAATGTCGCGTGGCTTTAATGTCGGGTCAGCGTCAAACATTGCTAACAGCTGATCATGAAGAACTTCAACCTCACGCATTGGGCTGTGACAAGCATGTACCGTCAATGAGCGATCGCCCAGCTCAACCACTTGTTTGTGGTTGCTGGAGTCTAAGATGTGATCGTCTTGGTGCTCTTCTAACTCAAGAATATCGGCTTGCAGTTGATGCAGCAGGCTGTCTCTCTCTACATCAATAAAGAACTCGTGCTCTTCACTGTCTGATTGAGATAGCAAAAACAGGTTATCTCTGCCCAATTTACCCATAGACGCCAACAAGCTATTACCGACAGCTTGGCTGGTATGCAGTTCGTCTTCAATATTGGCTTCAATGCCATCTTTTAATGGTGAGACTTCGCCTTCTAGCTGAGGTAAACCATCAACCAAAGCAAACTGCTTACGACGCTGCGCTTCCACTCTCGCCAAGTATTTACGGTCACGAATATCGCCCCAGTAATGTTGGCAAGGGTTGGTAAACATCAGGTGGACATCAATCTGCTCGCCAAGCGCTTTCAAGGCATCCATGTAGCGAGGAGGCAGTGACGAAATACCAAACACAAACAGACGTTTCGGCAGGTGTTGTAACTGGCCTTGTTGATTAGCTAACGCTTCAATGAAGTCGTGATACAAGTTACCACGGTGATATTTCGATTGGCCTTGAGAGAGCGTTTGATCGTAGAGTGCCTTCCACAAAATCGGCTGCCAAGGGTGCTCTTGTTGTCCTTCACTATCAATCAATTCTGCAACGGGTTCTCCCGCTTCCCACATCGCCATCCACTCAGGTCGATACACCAAGTAGCCATCGAAGATATCGGCAACTTTCTCGGCTAATTGATACAACTTAGAGCCGTCTTCGTCGTTTTCAAGATAGCGCTGTAGGGGTAAGAAATCAGGGTGGTCAAGCTTCGCAGGTAGCAAACTCATTAGCTTCCACGTCATCGCTTCTTTGTTAAAAGCACTGCGTTTCGGTACGTCAGGAAGCACTTGGGTAAACATATCCCAAATGAAGGTTGCTGGAAGAGGAAAATCGATATTTGCTGCTACACCAAACTCTTTGGCGAGTTCCATCTTAAGCCATTGAGACATACCTGGGCTCTGAACCAAGATCTGCTCTTTTTCGAAAGGATTGGCTAAAGGGTCACTTTTGATTAAGTGAACGAGAAGAATTTTTAAAGTATCGACTTTATTGGAATGGTAAACAGTAAACAAAGTGCACTCACGCTAATCTTGCCACAATATAAAGCCAGATTAGCATAAGTGCCGAGTTTGGATTAGGAATATAAGCTTATGAAATACTGAAAACTTAAGCTCCGTTTATCTTTTGAACTATTGCTTCTTACAATCTACTGCCTACCGCGCTTAGAACACGGTGAGGTTTGTAATTCATGTAATAACGAACCGCCACATAACCCACTACAAACGTTGCCACAATCAATTCTAGATACGCTAGGCCAAACACTTGATTGATGTAATGCGCTTCAATACCTTGTGCTTGCATCCACGCAGCCAGTTTGAACAAGGCTGTTGCACCAATCACGATTGGGAAGGTAAACGCTGCATAACCAGGGCTAAATGGAAGACGAAGTAGTTTGAAAAACGCCATATAGATAATTAACGTCATCAACACTGCAATACCAAATAGTAAACCAATGATCACAGGTGAAGGGTTAGCAGTAACGGTTAAGTAACCCGCCAAAGATAGGCTTGCCGGTGCTGCCATAATCGCAATGGTTGGTTTTGCAGCATCTGGCACTTCGTGAGAGAAGATCAAACGGTAAACCATGATTGGTAGCATTACTGCGTAAACCAATAAGCCGAATACCAAAGTCGCGTTAGCTACTGGCTCTAAAACTGGATTACCTGAGAAAGAGACGTCAGCGACGATAATACCGATCGGTGGCACAAACCAGCTTGGCACCATGTGGTGAATCTCAAAGTTTTTAGCTCTGTGGTACAAAAAGCTCATTAGAAACACAACATGCAAAGCCACAGAAGCCAACCACATAGCTTCTTGTAAGAATTGAGAGATTGGCGCCAAAGACGCTGACACCACCATGCACCCCATTGCAAATGTTGGTACCACACTGCCGACAACAGGGTGAGCAAGATCTTCACGCAATAGGTGACCATGAATAAAAAATTTCACAGCAAAAACAAGAAGTAATACCGCCGCAATGCCAGCACTGATCCACTGCACCAAACCCGGTGTGTGTAAGATACCTTGTGCGACTAGAACACCATCCCAACACCAGCCTAAGCTTGCAATTGCGAGTGCTAACCCTGCCATGGGTGTTGGAGCTCCTGTTAATCTATATTTAATACGTTGAATCATGTCAGCCTCTCTTAAACCTAATTCACTAAACTTGTGAACTCATCAGCTTGTTGAAGCCATAATACGCTTGCGCTTCGTTAAACAATATCCAATTATATATAACAAGTGTTCATCAATACTGAACAGAATCCATTTTCACCAGCAGAGTAAAACTAGGAATCTGATGGCTAATATTTCAATAAAACAGCTCAAAGTGTTCGTCACTATTACTCAGCACTCGACATTGACTGCTGCCTCTGAGGCTCTGTTTCTGTCTAAAGCTGCGGTCAGCATGGCACTAGGCGAAATGGAGAAACAACTCGGCCACTCTCTATTTGACCGGGTCAACAACCGATTAATTCTCAACCAAGAGGGACATAAGTTACTTCCATTGGCGGATGAAATATTACATCGTGCTGCTGGTATTGATGTTTTGTTCCGTGATGATCAGCCTTTAAGTGGCAATCTAAAGGTCGGCGCGAGTGACACGATTGGTAATCAGGTCGCACCGTTTATTTTGTCAGGCTTTCGCGAACGAACTCAACATCAGGATCAAAGCTTGTTCATTTCAAACAGTGCACTGATCTGCCAAAAGTTGGTGGATTATGAACTTGATATCGCGCTAATTGAAGGAAAAACATTACACCCTGAACTCATTTCGAGTCAGTTTAGCAGCGATGAAATGTGTATTATTGTTAGTAATCAACATCCTCTCGTTTCAAAAGAAAAAGTGACTTTAAGCGATTTAGAAGACAGCCATTGGATTCTACGTGAATCAGGCTCAGGGACTCGCGAGTTTTTCCTTCGTGCAGTCGCACCGCGTATCGAACATTGGTATGAATCTTTTGAACTCAACACCACAGAAGCAATCATCAACTCTGTTTCTGCCGGTCTTGGCTTTGCCTGTTTGTCTCGTTTAGCTGCTCAGCGAGCGATCGATTCAGGCCGAGTAAAAGCGCTTAATGTGCCACTTGATATGAAACGCCGATTCTGGATGCTGGTCCATAAAGACAAATATCAAAGCCCACTGCTGAAATCTTTCATGAGTTATTGTGAAGACTGGGCGGCACATCAAGATGGAGGCCGCATAGTACGGGCTCCAACTGGACTTTTAACATCAGAAACTGTATAAAAAGCCAGTAAAATTTATCAAACTTAGAGGATTAACCATGGCTGTTATCGTCAAGTACGTGGTGGAACGCAACGGAGAAGAGAAAATGACTTTTACCTCTAAAGCCGAAGCTGACGCATACGACAAAATGCTGGATATGGCTGATGAGCTTTTTGAACTGTTAGGCAAAAGCGATTTAGTTGAAGATGAAGGCAAGCAAGAAGAACTTGCAATGTACCTAGCGAAGAACAAAGAAGAAGTTCTTTACGCATTAGGTGCTAAGCGTAAGCCAGCTCCGAAAAAAGCTAAGAAGCTTGAAGCTGTTGAAGACGCAGAAGAAGATGCAGCTTAACTAGCTGATACCTTTCTAAAAAACGTCAATGACGCCTCTAATCAGAGTTCGTTATTGGCGTTTTTTTATACTTATCGAAATATAATGAAGCTTGTTTATAGTCGAAATCGCTCTCAACATTCGCTTGCATGAAAGTGTGAGGAAGATCTAATCTATAGCCATCAGGTGATGGGGTTCCACCTAAGCTTTTGCTTCAACCGCCCGTTCTTTCCGAACAGTGCTAATGACTCCTACAGAATCGAAAACAGGTAATACTGTTGGACGTATCGCTATTCCTCCATTTTGAAATGGACTTAGTCTATTAAGACCAAGTTCCATGACACCTTTGGATTATCGATACTCAAGATCTGTAGTGAATTAGCCGCACCTCTTCCAACACGTCCTGTTTTCTCAACGCCCTAGGCCTTAAATGGCTCTATAAGTGAGAAAACATTATGCACTACTCTTCAGAAATTCAATCAATGTGCCCTATTCAAAGGGGTGATCTTCACAATTCAGCTCCAATTCCAGTTGAAGGCGCAATGGTTAGCCCAAAGGATGTCATCGCTATTTCTGGCTTAAGCCACGGTGTTGGCACTTGTGCACCACAACAAGGTGCTGCAAAACTGACTCTTAACGTAAAAAACGGCATCATCGAAGAAGCATTAATCGAAACGATTGGTTGTTCAGGTATGACTCAATCTGCCGCGATGGCTGCGGAAATCCTCACCGGAAAAACCATTCTAGAAGCGCTGAATACTGACTTGGTATGTGACGCGATTAACGTCGCGATGCGCGAAATCTTCCTGCAGTTTGTTTACGGTCGAACTCAGTCGGCTTTCTCTGAAGGTGGCCTAGAGATCGGCGCAGCACTAGAAGACTTAGGTCAAACACAGCGCAGCCAAGTTGGCACCAGCTACTCAACCGCAGCAAAAGGCGTTCGTTACCTAGAGCTTGCAGAAGGTTACGTAACCAAGCTTGCACTTGATGATCACAGCGAAGTGATTGGCTACGAATATCTCAACCTCGGCAAAATGATGAAGGCGATTAACCAAGGCGTGCCAGCGAATGAAGCGGCCGACCTTGCGACAGGGACCTATGGCCGCTTCGATGAAGCCGTGACCACTATTAACCCACGCCAACAGTAATTTTGCCTATTTAGAGGAAAGATATGATGAACACTCAATTTAATGAATCAGTAACTCGCGTATTGGCAGAAATGAACTTCGACTCGTTGGAGCAAGCAAACCAATACTGTTTATCACATAATGTCGACCCAAAAGCATTAGTGATGGACACCCAACCTATCGCTTTTGAAAGCGCTGCCGATGCTTATATCCTAGGCTCAGCACTGGCGCTATTTCGTAAAGCCACCAGCGCAGAACAAGCCGCTAATATTATTGGTGAAGGTCTTCAAGCATTCACCAAACCTGGCAGTGTTGCTGAACAACGCCAAGTTGGTATTGGACATGGCGCGCTAGCCGCTCGTCTTCTCAATGAAGAAAGTCACTGCTTCGCCTTCCTTGCGGGTCACGAATCTTTTGCTGCAGCAGAAGGTGCGATCAAAATCGCACTAAACGTCAACAAATCACGTCAAAACCCATTGAAAGTGATCTTAAATGGCCTAGGTAAAGATGCCGCTTATCTTATCTCACGCATCAACGGCTTCACTTACGTGCGCACTCAATACGATTACCAAACAGGTGAACTTGTTGAAACAGAACGTCGCCGTTTCTCACAAGGCCCTCGCGGCGACATCTTGTGTTACGGCGCTGATGATGTTCGTGAAGGTGTGGCTATCATGCACAGAGAAGAAGTGGATGTGAGTATCACGGGTAACTCAACCAACCCTACTCGCTTCCAACACCCAGTAGCGGGTATCTACAAAGCAGAACGCACTCGCCAAGGTTTTCCATACTTCTCAGTTGCTTCAGGTGGCGGTACAGGTCGAACATTGCACCCAGATAACGTAGCAGCAGGCCCAGCGTCTTACGGCATGACCGATACCATGGGCAGAATGCACGCTGATGCTCAGTTCGCAGGTAGCTCTTCAGTTCCTGCTCACGTGGCGATGATTGGCTTCATCGGCATGGGCAACAACCCAATGGTCGGAGCGACGGTTGCATTGGCTGTGGCAGTGAGTGAATCTCAACACGCATAACGACAAAGTGAGTCCCACAATCTGCCTGTTATGTAGAGTCTGTTAGTTGAGAATCAAGCAATAACGGACGACTAAAACTCTACACCTATCACTAAAACCAAACAGCCAGCCTTATGCTGGCTGTTTTTTATTCACACTTGCTCTACTATCTATTTCTAATAATTATTTGTATCTAAGATTAAATACATTCTGCTGTCGTATTTGGCGAGCGCTTCGTTAAAGCCGTTGGACCAAGCGCACTGAACGTGATTACTCGAATGATGGGGTTGATACTCGCGGTAATCGGTATGCAGATGTTGATTGAAGGGATTGAGCAAGCTTATAAGGCACTGTTTATCTAAAGAGGGGATTCACAGGAGAATGTTGATTAACGCACCAATCAATTTGTGTTGATCTGCAGTGTTTTCTCATTGCAGAAAACTATCTCTCAAAAGACAAGCAATATCATTTTACAGACTTTATCCCGATACGCCCTTTCATAACGAGGGCGCTCTCTTTATGATGAACGCAATTAAATTAACTTTGCTAACGGCAGCGCTTGTTATTCGAGCCGTTGTTTTGGAATAGCAAAATCAAGACTCAACACATGGAGATTCAACATGGCTTATTTTTCACTAGCCTTCGGTACGGCAACCAAAAATCGCGACAATAAAATCATTGAAGCGTTCTTCCCTAACCCGCTTCTAAACCCAAGCGACGCTCTTGTAGCAGCTGTAGCTGAAGTGTCAGGTTACGCTGAAGGCAACCAAGCTATCGAAATCTCTGCTGCACAAAGCGCAGAACTGGCGAAAGCATTCGCAGCAAACGATGATGCAGCTAACGCATCTTTCGCAGAAAAAGCGGCAGCGTCTGAACAGCCACTTGTTCTTGTTGTTCTTGCTACTGACGAGAAGCCAGCATCAGTTGCTGAAGGCTTCCTAAAGCTACAACTTATCTCTAACCGCCTAGTACAACCACACGGTACGGTACTGGACGGCATCTTCGGTCTACTGCACAACATCGCATGGACAAACGAAGGCCCTATCGACCTACCTGAGCTGGCTGAGCGTCAAATCGAAGCTCGCCTTGCAGGTCGTGCTCTGTCTGTAGATTGCGTAGACAAGTTCCCTAAAATGGTGGACTACGTAGTACCAACAGGTATTCGTATTGCTGACACTTCTCGTGTTCGTCTTGGCGCACACGTAGGCGAAGGCACAACAGTAATGCACGAAGGTTTCATCAACTTCAATGCTGGTACAACTGGCGTGAGCATGGTTGAAGGTCGTATCTCTGCGGGTGTTGTTGTAGGTAACGGTTCAGACATCGGCGGCGGCGCTTCTATCATGGGTACTCTGTCTGGTGGCGGTACGATGGTTATCTCTATCGGCGAAAACTGCCTACTAGGCGCAAACGCTGGTCTTGGCTTCCCTATGGGCGACCGTTGTACGGTTGAGTCTGGTCTTTACGTGACTGCGGGTACTAAGGTTCGCATGTTAGATAAAGAAGGCAACGAAGTAGAGATCATTAAAGCTCGCGATCTAGCTGGCGTTTCTGATCTTCTGTTCCGTCGTAACTCAATCACTGGCCAAATTGAATGTCTTGCGAACAAGTCTGCTGTTGAGCTAAACAGCGAACTACACAGCAACAACTAATCTAAGCGCTAGATGCTAGATGCTAGATGCTAGATGCTAGATGCTAGATGCTAGATGCTAGAAAATAATAAGCCGCTGGGGTTCAATCCAGCGGCTTTTTTGTATGTTCTGGGAATCATTATTGCCCCATCACCAGTCAGAGTTAACAGAATGTTAACATGCATTTGCCCTACTAAAAGTAATCCCTTGTCTGTTGGATATTTGCAAGGCAAACTGCTGGGCAAAAGTTCGAAAACACTCTGAATGTCTAAAAATCGCCATATTTTTCGAAACTAGGGATTTTATATCATTGGCTTTTCGGTTTCGGTTTCGGTGGCTGAAAGTTTGGGATAATTTGAAAACCATTTGGACATAGCTATGCCTGTACTCTTACCAGAGTACTAGCGGCAGAAGTTTCATAATTTCTGTTGCGCTGCGCTTACAAACCGATAAGAACATAAATCGATATCTACTTAGCCATCTTTACATACCTTTACATCACATGACGTTATCTTACTTACATTAGTATATTCTTAAGTAGTGAAACAAAGAGAAGGAAAACGTCATGAAAATCAAAAGCACGATAATCGCGTTACTCGGTATCGTTATTGCCTTCGGTGCAATGGCTGGTGGAATGAATAAAGGCATGAATAACAATATGTCACGCCCAGTATTTTCACAGTTTGATCTCGATGGTGATGGCAAGATAACCGAAGCCGAGTTCAATCAAGCACGCTCAGAACGTATTGCCCAGCGAGCAGAAGAGGGACGTACGTTGAAAAATATCAATCAAAGCCACAGTTTTGCTTCGTTAGATAGCAACGCGGATCGCGCTATCTCTCAACAAGAGTTTAATGCTCATCAAGGCATGGTGAACCCCAAAAATACCATGGGCAAAGGCAAAAACAATCAGTAGCTCAATTCAATCAGGCCTCCATTTGTGAGGCCTGACTTATTTTGAGATCAAGGAAGCAAATCCGCTTATGTTGGTGTGCTACCTTTTGCTTAAGGAAAAGCTAATATATAGTAAGGGAATCGCTATGACTAGGTATAGCTGGTTACAAAGGGCTCTGTTTGTTCCTCCTGTTTTGTTGGGCATCGCGTTATTGGTGATCGCACCAGGGATGAAGGCTGAACCGCCTAATGCGAGTAATACGGCTGCTAAAAAGGTGGTTCGGGTGTTGAAAGTCGAGCCGCGAAATATCCAACCTTCTGCCATCGGATATGGACATACCGAGTCTGTTCAAGACTGGCAGGCACAGTCTGAACTTGACGGCGCGGTTGTGTGGGTTTCTGAGCAATACAAAACGGGCGCTATTATCCGCAAAGACAGCGAACTCCTTAGAATTGACCCCACCGCTTATCAACTTACTATTGCCCGTTTGCAAGCTGAGCTTGAAGTGCTAATGCTAACGAATCAGACCATTATCGATTCGCTCAAGATTGCAGAGAAAGAGTTTGAGGTACAACAGTCAGAATATGCCCGCTCAATCAAATTGAGTGAAACCGGGCATATCTCCAAAACAGAGAAAGACCGCGCGACCAAAGACTTGCTCAGCAGCCAGCAACAGCTCCAGACACAGAAAAACCAACTGGCAATTAATCAAGCGCAGCAAAAGGTTTTGCAAACGGAACTAGCACTTGCAAACCGAGATCTCGAACAAACCGTAATTAAAGCCCCATTTGATATTCGCATTGTCGAAACCTTGGTTGGACTCGCCGAGTATGTCAACAAGGGGGAATTGCTGCTCAAAGCGGATGACATCGATGCCGTTGAGGTTCGCGCGCAGTTTCCGCTTGGTAAAATGCGTCCGCTAAGAAATTCCAATCGCTTTGACTCGCTTGACGAAGATGTTCATAGCAACTTGAGCGCGACAGTCGAGCTCCAAGCAGGCGATAAAGTAATTACTTGGCCTGCCGAAATCAGCCGCTCCGGCGGTGAAATCGATGCTCAGACTCAAAGCCAAAGCCTGGTTGCACAAGTAAATCAGCCCTATCAGCAAGCCATTCCCGGGGAGAAGCCACCACTTATTCGTGGGACTTTCGTTAAAGTCACGATTAAAGCACCAATGATGGAGCAACAAGTCTTGCTACCGATAAACGCCATCCATGATGGTAAAGTTTACACTGTCTCTGAAGGTAAACTGAAAAGCAAACCTGTCAGGATAGATTTCGTCCAAGGGCAGGTTGCGGTGATCAAATCTGGCGTGGAATTCGGTGATGTGGTTGTGCTAAGTAAACTTTCACCCGCCGTTGAGGGGATGGCTTTACAACCGCAACCGGATGAGAAAATCGGCCTTTGGTTGGATACGCAGAGCGGATTTAAAGCCCTAAACGCGATTCAGAAAGAGGGCAAATTATGATCGCTTTTTTTGCTCGGCACACCACTGGCGCCAATGTCCTGATGATGGCGGTACTGCTGTTAGGGGCTTTTGCCTTGCCCAAACTGCAGAAAGACACTTTTCCGTTGACGCCGACCAAAAATATTGAGGTTCGGATCGTTTATCCGGGTGCGTCACCTTTTGAGATGATGGAAGAAGTGTGTTACCCGTTGGAAGATTCTCTCGATAAGCTGAGTGGAATTAAAGAGTTAAGCTGTGATGCCCGAGAGAGTTTGGTTATCGCCAATGTGGAAATCGGCGATGATGAAGACATTGACACTTTAACCAGCGATATTCAACAGCAGGTTAACGCCATCAGTGATTTTCCGGATCGAGTTGAGCAGATCACGGTGTCGAAACTAGACCGAGTGGCAACGGTGGCCAGTGTCGCGATTACCGGCAATATGTCAGATAGGGACTTATATCTCTATGCCCAACAAATTAAGCACAAGTTAAAAGAGAGCCCATTGATCGCTCAGGTGACCGTGAGCGGTTTTGCGGATCAAGAAATAGAAATTCGCGTATCGCAGTGGAAGTTGCAGCAGTACGGCCTGAGTGTGTCCGACTTGTCCAATCTAGTACAACAGCAAAGTATCAGCACTCCTGCTGGCGTATTTAGTAATGACTTGGAAGAGATCAGCGTCCGCTTCGACCACTTAGGCAGCAACGTCAGAGACTTCGAAAATATCGTGATTAAATCCAGTGAGACGGGGACTCAGGTTCGCCTCGGTGATGTTGCCGTTATTCAGCAGAAGTTCACTAGCGATGAAAATC
This sequence comes from Vibrio sp. 10N.239.312.D08, assembly GCF_041466145.1. Taxonomy (NCBI): domain Bacteria; kingdom Pseudomonadati; phylum Pseudomonadota; class Gammaproteobacteria; order Vibrionales; family Vibrionaceae; genus Vibrio; species Vibrio sp. 10N.239.312.D08. The sequence continues at coordinate 70,403 of NZ_JBFSSD010000012.1, forward strand.
AAATCCTGTTCAATGGTCAGCGTGCCGCTTTGCTTCAGGTGTCCAAAACGCAATTTCAAGATACCTTAACGGTCAAAGATGCGATCGTCAGCATCGTTGAAAAAGAACAGGCGAGAGCCCCTGAAGGCGTCGCTTTAACCATCACCCAAGATTCCAGCACCAATATTATTGAGCGTCTGAGAATCCTCACCAGCAATGGCGCACAGGGATTAGCACTGGCATTTTTGATGTTGTGGGCGTTTTTTAATATTCGCTTTAGCTTTTGGGTCACCATGGGGCTGCCGGTTTCATTCCTTGGCGCCATTTTTGCGATACAACTTCTCGGTTATACCCTGAATATGATGACGCTGGTCGGGCTGATTGTCGCGATTGGTCTGCTAATGGACGACTCGTTGATCATTGCAGAAAACATCGCTGCCAAGAGGCAACAAGGGCTACCCGCGTTTGACGCTGCAGTTGAAGGTACCAAACAAGTCTTCCCAGGTGTGATTGCATCGTTTGCTACCACCATCATGGTGATAGGGCCGCTGATGTTTCTCACAGGCAAGATGGGCGAAGTACTACGCTATATTCCCATCGTGTTATTGATTACCTTGCTTGTTAGTCTGATAGAAGCTTTCTTGATCTTGCCGTCTCATTTGGCACATAGCCATACTGAATCTCGCTCTAATCCTATACGGGACAAGTTCATTGCCGGTTTTGAAAACATCAGAGACAGATTCTTTGTGCCAGTGAGTGTCAAGGCGATGAATGCACCTTATCTTTCAGTAGGGATATTGGTGATGGTGGTGATGATTTCAACCGCTTCCATTTCGTCAGGTTGGCTGAAATTCAAAGCCATGCCTGCCTTGGAAAGTGATGTGCTGCAGGCGCGTATCTTGCTCCCTCAAGGCAGTTTACTGAGCCAGACAGAGGCGGTGGTGGAGAAGGTTTCAAACGCGCTTGATGAACTCAACCAAGAATACGCAGAGAAATACCCAAGCTCAAAACCTTTGGTCGCGAGCACCACGATCATGTTCAACTCAAATGCTGATGCTAATGAGTCGGGGCCGCATATGGCAACCGTCAGTGCCGATCTATTGCCAGCGCAATTTAGGCAGCAGAGCATTAAAGATCTGATCCAAGATTGGAAACAAAAAGTAGGCCCTACGGCGGATGTGGTTTCACTCAAGTTTACCGATAAAGAACGGGGCATTGCTGGCAATGGCATTGATATTCGGGTTCAGGGTGAGTCGTTACAAGAGCTCAATCAAGTCAGCCGCTCGCTGGTGAAATGGTTGAAGGGATTTGACGGTGTCTATAACCTCTCCACCGATCTGCGTGAGGGCAGAACCGAATTTCACGTTAACCTTAAAGATGAAGCTGGCGTGATGGGAGTTAATGCTTCCAACATTGCTCAAACGCTGCGCAGCGCGGTAAAAGGCAGTACTGATCTGACGGTTTTCCAACAAGGCGAGCTGGTGGATATTAGTGTGAGACTGGATGAGTTTACGCACCAAGCTAGCCTGTATGAGTTGAATAACTTGATGGTGACGGCAGGCAATGGAACCCTAGTTCCATTATCAAGTGTTGCGACGTTTGACAGAAAACAAGCCTTCTCGCGAATTCACCGCATTAATGGGATGAACACTGTGGTTGTGCAAGGCAATATCGATACGCGGGTTGCCAATGCGCGTGAAATCATGCTGCAGTTCAATAGCGAATTTGTCTCGCAAACTCAACACAAATTCCCAGACATCACCTTCACCTCGCAAGGTCAGGATAAAGAAAGCTCAGATACGGGCTCCTCGCTGGCGACCTTCTTTGCTCTTGGCGTGGTGGGGATTTATCTTATTTTAGTGTTCCTGTTACAAAGCTACACTCAACCGATTGCTGTGCTGCTGGCAATCCCTATGGGCTGGATTGGTGTGGTATGGGGGCACTTGGGCATGGGGTTCGATTTGACTATTCCAAGCTTGGTTGGCTTTGCTACCTTAGCGGGTATCGTCGTTAACGATAACATTCTGTTGGTCAATTTTATTAAGAAGAATATCCCCCAAGGCGAGCGCTTGATAGACGCTTGTCGAGAGGCGGTACGTGACCGATTTAGAGCGATATTTATCACCTCGTTAACCACATTTGCAGGATTGCTTCCACTGTTAACCGAAACCAGTACGCAAGCGCAATTTCTGATCCCGTTAATTGCCAGTATTGCGTTTGGCTTAGTCTCGGCTACGTTACTAGCGTCAATTGTTGTGCCTTGCGTGCTGCTTATTTTGGACGATTTAAAGCTGACCAAATGGGCAGAAGGTGCTCAATCTTCCCTTTGAGGCCCTTGGGAGTGCATGCTGAACCATGTCATTTAGCCCGGCATGAAAATGGTAGTTTGCGTAGAATTTATTTGGCGATTAAACCCTATCACTGACTGCTGTTTTTTTGCGTACAAAAAACAATAGGGTCAGGTCTTGTCTTTTGCTCTTTGGTGGCAGTTTTTCTATCAGGTTTAGTTATTTGTCATACCTGAAGTTATTAGTCATTTGCTAATGTTTGATTTTCCAAAACTCATTTCTGTCCAAAAGTTTGTTATACACACATCCACTATACGGTGATCCCTACACCACACTCACCACCAAAAAAAGCGCAGACCTTTCGATCTGCGCTTGTGGTTATTGTCCCGATAACACTGTTTAAATCGTTTTCAATTAACCCACGTTCTTACGTGCGTTTTGGAACATACGCATCCAAGCGCCATTCTCGCCCCAACCTTCCGGAGACCAAGAGTTTGCAACCGTACGGAATACACGCTCTGGGTGAGGCATCATAATTGTCACGCGGCCGTCAGTCGTTGTTAAACCTGTGATAGCGTTTGGCGAACCATTCGGGTTATTCGGGTATTGCTGCGTTTGGTTACCGTTGTTATCAACGTAACGTAGAGCAACCGTACCTGAGTTTTCAATCGCGTTTAGGTGGTCGTTATCACGTACTTCTACGCGGCCTTCACCGTGAGAAACAGCGATTGGCATACGAGAACCTTCCATGCCGTTGAAGAATACAGAATCTGACTTCTGAACTTCTACTAGGCTGAAACGTGCTTCAAAGCGCTCAGATTCGTTGCGAACGAAACGTGGCCAGTACTCCGCACCTGGGATAAGTTCACGTAGATTCGACAGCATCTGACAACCGTTACACACACCTAGAGAGAAGGTATCTTCACGCTTGAAGAAGTTTTCAAACTGGTCACGAGTAGAGTCATTAAACAAAACCGACTTCGCCCAACCTTCACCAGCACCTAGTACATCACCGTAAGAGAAGCCACCACATGCCACAAGGCCGTTGTATTCTTCTAGTACCGCTTGACCTGTTAGGATGTCGCTCATGTGAATATCAGTTGCTTCGAAGCCTGCACGGTCGAATGCTGCTGCCATTTCAACGTGAGAGTTAACACCCTGCTCACGTAGAATCGCCATCTTAGGCTTAGCACCTGTGTTGATGAACGGTGCTGCGATGTCTTCGTTTACGTCAAAGCTCAGTTTCACGTTCAGACCTGGGTCCGAGTTGTCTTTCTTCGCTTCATGTTCTTGGTCAGCACATACTGGGTTATCACGCAGACCTTGCATCTTGTGCGTTGTCTCAGCCCAGATAGTACGTAGTTCAGTACGGTTACGTTCAATCACTACAGACTCGCCAGACTTAATCACTAGTTCATCTGATGCTTCCCCTTCACCAACAACGCAGCCAATCACATGAGAACATGCTTCTAGACCGTTAGCTGCAAGAGTAGAAAGTACTGCGTCTAGGTCGTCGTTACGGACTTGGATTACTGCACCTAGCTCTTCGTTGAACAGTGCTGCTAGCGTGTCTTCACCTAACGCTTCAATGTTTGCATTAACACCACAGTGACCTGCGAATGCCATTTCTGCTAGCGTTACGAATAGACCACCATCGCCTTTATCGTGGTAAGCGACAACTTGGTCGTTCGCTACAAGTGCTTGAACGCCTTCGTAGAAACCTTTTAGTTGCGCTGCGTTGTCTACGTCTGCTGGCTTGTCACCAAGCTGCTTGTAAACCTGTGCAAGTGCTGTTGCACCCATACGGTTTTTGCCGTTACCTAGGTCGATAAGAACTAGGCTTGTATTACCTTTGTCAGTGCGAAGCTGAGGAGTAATCGTCTTACGAACATCTTCAACACGTGCAAACGCAGTGATAACAAGAGATAGCGGAGACGTTACTTCTTTCTGCTCGCCATTCTCTTCCCACTTAGTCTTCATCGACATTGAGTCTTTACCCACTGGGATAGTTAGACCCAGAGCTGGACATAGTTCTTCACCAACCGCTTTAACCGCTTCGTAAAGACCTGCATCTTCACCTGGGTGACCTGCTGGAGACATCCAGTTAGCCGACAGTTTAATGTGTTTGATATCGCCGATGTTGGTCGCTGCGATGTTAGTAATTGCTTCACCAACCGCTAGACGAGCCGATGCGCCGAAGTCTAGAAGTGCCACTGGCGTACGCTCACCAAGAGACATAGCCTCACCGTGGTAAGAGTCGTAGCTTGCCGCTGTTACTGCGCAGTTAGCAACAGGAACCTGCCATGGACCAACCATTTGGTCACGAGCTACAAGGCCTGTTACCGAGCGGTCACCGATGGTGATAAGGAATGTTTTCTCAGCGACTGTTGGCAAGCGAAGAACACGGTCAACCGCTTCGTTCATCTCGATGCCAGAACGGTCAATCGCAGGGTTGTTAGCTTTTAGCGTTTTCGCGTCACGGTGCATCTTAGGTGTTTTACCTAATAGGATGTCCATTGGCATGTCGATTGGCGTGTTGTCGAAGTGTGAATCTTCTAATTTCAGATCACGTTCTTCAGTTGCTTTACCAACCACTGCGTACGGTGCACGTTCACGCTTACAAATCGCGTCGAACGTTGCCATGTCTTTATCAGCAACCGCCATTACATAACGCTCTTGAGATTCGTTACACCAGATCTCAAGTGGGCTCATGCCCGGCTCATCGTTTGGCACGTCACGTAGATTAAAGATACCGCCACGCTCGCCATCGTCGACTAGCTCAGGAAGAGCATTCGAGATACCGCCCGCGCCCACATCGTGGATAAATGCGATTGGGTTCGCATCACCAAGCTGCCAACAACGGTCGATAACTTCCTGACAACGACGCTCCATCTCTGGGTTTTCACGTTGTACAGAAGCGAAATCAAGATCTTCAGAAGAAGAACCAGAATCCATTGAAGATGCCGCACCGCCGCCAAGGCCGATGTTCATCGCAGGACCACCTAGAACGATTAGGCTTGCACCTACCGGGATCTCTTTCTTCTGAACGTGCTCATCACGGATGTTGCCAAGACCACCAGCTAGCATGATTGGTTTGTGGTAACCACGCACTTCTTCACCTGCGTGAGAGTTTACTTTCTCTTCGTAAGTACGGAAGTAGCCAAGTAGGTTTGGACGACCAAATTCGTTGTTGAATGCCGCGCCACCAAGAGGACCTTCAAGCATGATATCCAGAGCAGTAACGATACGGCTTGGCTTACCAAAGTCAGTTTCCCAAGGTTGAACGAAGTTCGGGATCTTAAGGTTAGATACAGAGAAAGCAACAAGACCCGCTTTTGGCTTACCACCAATACCGGTTGCGCCTTCATCACGGATTTCACCGCCTGAACCTGTCGATGCGCCTGGCCACGGTGAGATTGCCGTTGGGTGGTTGTGCGTTTCAACTTTCATCAAGATGTGTGTTTTTTCTTGGTGGTAGCTGTACTGGCGAGTTTCTGGATCTGGGAAGAAACGACCAACTTCAGAACCTGTCATTACCGCTGCGTTATCTTTATAAGCAGACAGAACATGTTCTGGTGTCGTTTCAAAGGTGTTCTTAATCATCTTGAACAATGATTTTTCTTGCTTAACGCCATCGATAGTCCAATCAGCGTTAAAGATCTTATGACGACAGTGCTCTGAGTTCGCTTGTGCAAACATCATTAGCTCGATGTCCGTCGGGTTACGACCTAGCTTCTCAGTGAAGCTTTCAAGAAGGTAATCAATCTCATCTTCTGCAAGTGCAAGACCTAGGGTAACGTTTGCTTTTTCAAGCGCTTTACGTCCACCAGTTAGTAGGTCAACTTCCGCATAAGGAGCAGGCTCAGCAACGGTAAATAGTGCCGCCGCTGATTCGAAGTCAGTGAAAACCACTTCCATCATACGGTCGTGCAGGATTGCTTTCAGCTCAACAAGTTGAAGTTCAGAAAGTTCAGCAGAGGTTTCAATGTAGAAAGCAGTACCGCGCTCTAGACGTGACACTTTAGCCAGTCCGCAGTTGTGTGCGATATCTGTTGATTTTGAAGACCAAGGCGAGATAGTGCCTGGGCGTGGCGTTGCAAGCAGCAGTAAACCTTCAGGTTCATGCTCTTCAATCGTTGGACCGTAAGTCAGTAGCTTTTCTAGCTTCTCAACTTCAGACTCATCTAGGTCTGCCGTTAGATCAGCAAAGTGGGCAAACTCAGCGTAAATACCTGTTACAGGTAAGCTTAATTCACGACAAAGCTCTAAAAGCTTGTTAACACGAAACTCAGATAGAGCTGGGGAGCCACGCAAAATTCTCATGTGCTTACGTCTCTTATGCAGTTGATTAAGGTAGTATTGGAATAAATTCAGTGGGTTAAAGGAAAAACCTAACTGTTTTCTTCGAAGCTATTCCCGAAGGTTTAAAAACCTATGCCGATCCCACCTCTTCAATGCGAGCGCATTATAAAGCATTTCTTTTTGTGACGTAACACCAAAAGCAACCGTTTGCGTGATTTTTTTTATCTTTCTGCGTAAATGGTACTTTTGCTGCATTTATCACCACTTTTACAACTGTTTAATTAAACCTGCTTTGCCAGCCTTGCGGGGTTTGGTATAAAGGAGCTTCCACTTTTCGAGATTTCATTTTGATGCCTAAATTTACGCTCATCTTTTCGTCTAAGTTCCTTCTGCTCGCCATCGCCCTATTTGGGTTGGCTGGATGCCAGATTGAATCTGAACCTAAAAGTGTCCTTGAGCAGATACGAGATCGTGGCGTTCTTCGTGTCGGCACCCTAAATAACCAACTCTCTTATTACATCGGTCCTGATGGTCCTGCTGGCTTGGATTACGAATTAGCTCGTGAATTTGCGCAGGAGCTTGGTGTAAAGCTTGAGGTTAAACCCGCTTACCGTTTGTCTGGCTTGTTCCCTGCACTGCAGAAAGGCGAAATCGATCTTATCGCGACCGGCTTAACGCAAAACAACAAACTGACACGAGCTTATCGCGCCGCACCTGCTTATTACTACGTAAGCCAACAGGTCGTATACAAAAAAGGCCAGTGGCGACCGAGAAACCTTGAACAACTGATCAATTTCGAGAATGAGCGTCAGGTTGACTTTGTTAAAGCACAAACTGAATCAGAAGAGGCGGCGTCTACTGACACATTAACGCCATCTTTGGTTGTGGTGAAAGACTCACACTTTGAGCCAACACTAAAGCAGCTGCAGAAAACACACGATGACTTTATCTATGATGCGGTCGGCAATGCTGATATCAACGACCTGCTCAAAGAAGTATCAACAGGCGAACGTTTATTCACAGTGGCCGACTCTATCGAGCTATCACTGGCGCAACGTTTGTACCCAGATGTTGCCTTGGCATTTGAGCTGACAGAAGACCAACCTATCTCTTGGTACCTAAATAGATCGGAAGATGAAAGCCTGTATGCTTTGCTGATTGAGTTCTTCGGTAACCTAAAACAGTCTGGTGAACTGGCTTCACTAGAAGAGAAATACATCGGCCACATCGGCACTTTTGACTACGTTGATACTCGTGCCTTTATCCGCGCACTGGACAGCAAGTTGCCAAAATGGTCGCCGCTATTTCAAAGGTACTCTCAAGAATTTGATTGGCGCTTGATTGCCGCTTTGGCCTACCAAGAATCACACTGGAACCCTGTTGCGCGCTCACCAACGGGTGTTCGTGGCATGATGATGTTGACACTGCCCACCGCGAAGAGTGTTGGGGTAACCAACCGTCTCGACCCGAACCAGTCGGTACAAGGCGGTGTTGAGTACCTGCGTCGTATCGTGAACCGAGTACCAGATTCAATCACTCAACACGAAAAGATCTGGTTTGCACTTGCTTCATACAATGTCGGTTACGGGCACATGATGGACGCGCGTCGCCTCACGAAGGCACAAGGTGGCGATCCCGATGCTTGGGGCGATGTGAAAGACAGACTGCCTCTGTTAAGACAGAAGAAGTACTACAGCCAAACTCGATATGGGTATGCGCGTGGTGATGAAGCGAGAAACTACGTTGAAAACATTCGCCGTTATTACCAAAGCATTATTGGCCATGTAAATAAGCGCAATAAAGAACAAGAAGCGACCCTTGAAGGTTTGGTGGTGATCCCACCTTTAGAAACCTCAGGTGCTGAATCGAGTATCAGCACAGCTCAGTCGACAGTAAGCAGTTCTGAGCCTTCACAGTAAAACCCAAAAGAGCAATGCCATCTAGCATTGCTCTTTTTTATTGTCTTTTTTCGACTCTTCTTTCGTCACTAAGGGATAAGGGAAGCAGGCAAGAAAATGATGATGAGATCTAGAGTGTCATATTGCAGTAACAATCGAACCTTATAACGGCACACCACAATCAAGATTATGCTCTGTTGCACTGCAATGCTGGCTTTAGACTAGAACTGCTCTTCTATTTAAGCCAAGCGTGCGACAGGCCAAACAAACGAATAACACTATAATTAAATCGTTAGTCCAAACTAAAAAGTCAGACGACAAATAGGAAATCATTGAAATGATGAAGAAACTGAAATCGAAACGCCTTGATAAGACCGTTGCTGCAAACCGTCGTAAGCGTATGCTTTCAAATAATAAGAAGAAGATCATTTGGCGCAATCGCGCTTTCATGCAGATGATTGCTGAGTAAATGTAGTTACTCAGTCAGTTTGCTTGGCACTCTTGCGATAGAGAGTGCCGAAAGTACGCTGCTATTTCTTATTGCCAGCCTTCATCTCTGCTTCTAAACGCTGCTCTTCCAACAGACGTTCTTGCTTTCGCTTCTCTTTTATCTCTTTTCTACGACGCTTGAAAAACGCTTGTAATTGCTCACGGCACTCTTCCTCTAACAAACCATGTTCAACGTCGGCATAGTGGTATGAGGCCTGGCTTTCAAACAAATTCAACACTGTACCTGCAGCGCCTGCTTTTAAGTCTGGAGCACCAAACACAATGCGCTTTACTCGGCTGTGTAGCAAGGCACCTGCGCACATTGGGCAAGGCTCTAGCGTAACGTATAAAGTGGTATCGAGTAGCCGATAGTTTTCTAAGGCTTGACCGGCTTTACGCAAGGTTTCAATTTCTGCGTGTGCCGTAGCATCGTGGCTGCCAATCGAACGGTTCCATCCTTCAGAGATAATCTCCCCATCTTTTACTAATACTGCACCAACAGGAACCTCTCCCTCGCTCTCTGCTTGCGTAGCCACCTCGATGGCACGTCGCATGAAGATTTCATCTTGAGGGGTGAATTGATGGTCTGACAAAGGGAACTCCAGAAACAAAGGATAAAAACGAAAATAGGTATGCGGTGAAGCATACCTAATCTTAGAGATAATGAACAATAAAGAGGTAATAGACAACAACAGACAATGAACCATTGCCGCTTGCTGGTTGGTCGAACTGTTAGCTATTAGCGTCTTCTATGTCATCGGCTATTGGCGTCGCTTTGATACTCACAATGCGATTGTTCTCAACAGAGATAATTTCAAACTGCCACTGCTGGTATTGAACAACTTCGCCTGCATCCGGTAAGCGCCCTATTAACCATGTCACAAGGCCATTCAGCGTTTGGAAGCTCTCGCTTTCGCCCTCAAAATCCGATAGCTCTAAACGGTTTTTCAGTTCACTGATAGGAATCAATCCATCCACCAACAAACCGTCTTCCACTTGCTCGGTCCAAAGATCGTTCGGATTATTCGATAGCTCGCCAGCAATCGCCTCAAGAATATCGTAATGAGTCACAAGACCTTGAACATCGCCATACTCGTCGACAATGAATGCCATCTCGGTGCCCGACTCTTTAAAGTAGCCAAGTAGACGCAGAGCTTTCATCGATTCTGGAACATAGATCGGCGAGCGAGACAGCCCCATGATCACTTGAATGCTTAGATTGCCCGCCTGATTCAGCAAGGCTTTGGCTGACACTGTACCCACCACTTTATTGAGGTGATCTTGGCACAATGGAAACACACTGTGTTTTGATGAACGCAGTTTCTTTAATATCTGCTCAACGGGTTGGTCGACATCCAGAAAGTCGATGTCTCGACGCGGAGTCATCAATGAGCTCACAAGACGATCATCAAGCTGCAAGATATTACGAATCATCTCTTGTTCGCCGCGTTCAATCACACCCGATTCTGAGCCCTCTTTCACAAGTGCATGGATATCATCTTCGGTAACGCTATCTTCTTCACCGCCTCGGCCCATCAACTTAAGAATACCTTCCGTTGAAGCCGACAACGCAAACACAAACGGCGTCGCGATTTTAGATAACCAGAAGATTGGCAGCGCGACTAACACAGCAATGTTTTCAGCTTGAGACTGAGCAAAACGCTTTGGTACCAACTCACCGACAACGATAGCGAAATAAGTAATACCTACCACCACAACCGCAGTAGACAAGATGTTCGCTTGTGTTGGGTCTAGTCCCCACAGTTCAAGTTGAACGGCTAGTGGAGCCGATAGCGTCGCCTCACCCACAATCCCGCTGAGTAGGCCGATTACCGTGATACCGATTTGGATTGTAGAGAGGAAGCGGGTTGGGTTTTCTTTGAGATCAAGAGCAACCTGAGCGGAGCGGTGTTTTTCGGCTAAGCGTTTCAGCCGACTATTTTTTGCTGCTACCAATGCAATCTCAGACATGGCAAACAGACCATTTAAAACAATTAACCCTACTAAAAGCAGAATTTTCATGTGGCTTGGATTTCCTAAATTTACCGGCCAACAATTAGCCGTAATCCGGAGTATAAGCTGAGTGCCTTTATTTTGAATATAAAAAGTTTTGGATATAGAAAGTTTTGGATATAAAAACCTTGGATATAAAAAACGGAAAAAATAGCGAAAAAAAAGCCCGCACATTTCGGTACGGGCTTAGCAATGAATAAAGCTTAGTTTTGCTTAGTTCAATCTTACATTGTGTAAGTGTAAGGTGCTTGGATACCTAGTGGGATACCAAGAGCCCAGTAAGCTAGCAAGAAGATAGACCAACCGATTAACATCGCAATCGAGAATGGCATCATTAGAGAAGCTAGAGTACCGATACCTGTCGACTTAACGTAGCGCTGACAGTAAACAACAACCAGTGGGAAGAACACCATTAGTGGAGAGATGATGTTAGACACTGAGTCACCTACACGGTAAGCCGCTTGAGATAGCTCAGGAGAGATACCCACAACCATTAGCATTGGAACTAGGATAGGACCAATCAGTGCCCACTTAGCTGAAGCAGAACCAACAAGAAGGTTAACTGCAGCCGTTAGTAGAATCATACCAACAACCGTTGCTTCACCTGGAAGGTCCATCGCTTTCAAGCCTTCAGCACCGTAAAGTGCCAGCATAGTACCGATGTTTGATTGAGCGAATGCAGATAGGAACTGAGCACAGAAGAACGACATTACAATGTATGCGCCCATCGTTGCCATCGTCTCAGACATTGCTTTGATAACATCATTACTATTCTTGAATGTACCCGCTACACGGCCGTAGACGATACCCGGAATAATAAACAGGATGAAGATCAGAGGAACGATAGACTTCATTACTGGTGCTGAGAACGCCGTTAATTCGCCTTCAGGTGAACGAAGTGCTGAGTTTTCAGGCATTAGAGCCGCGATAAGCAGACCAATACCGGCAACCATTGCCCAACCAGCGAATTTGAATGCTTTAGATTCAATGGCTGTGAACGTACCTAGATCAGGTGCTTGTTCTGCATCTTCATCTACAGGCGTATTAGCAAGACGAGGCTCGATAATTTTCTCTGTAACGTACCAACCAATTGCCACAATTAGAATTGAAGACAAACCAGTAAAGAAGATGTTCGCTAGAGGGTTGATCACATATGCAGGGTCAAGAACGTTTGCCGCTGTTTGAGTGAAACCAGCTAGTAGCGGATCAATACCTGAAGGGATAAAGTTCGCTGAGAAACCACCTGATACACCAGCAAACGCTGCTGCAATACCCGCTAGAGGGTGACGACCCGCAGCGTGGAAGATGATACCGCCAAGAGGGATTACTAGAACGTAACCTGCATCAGCTGCTGTGTGAGACACGATAGCAACCAAGATTAGCATCGGCGTTAGTAGCTTAGCTGGCGTGAAGTTAAGCATCTTCTTAAGGCCAGTCGTAATGAAGCCTGAAGAGTCTGCAACGCCAACACCTAGCATAGCAACAAGTACGATGCCTAGAGGTGCGAAGCCTGTGAACGTGGTAACCATATTCGCTAGGAAGCTAGCAAGCGCTTCACCAGTTAGTAGGTTGTTTACTTCAAGAGCAGCACCCGTTTGAGGGTTGATTAAGTCGAATGAAAGATTCGATAAAAGTGCAGATGCTACCCATACAATAACTAGAGCCCAGAAGAACAGGATTGCTGGATCTGGAATTTTGTTGCCGGCGCGTTCAATGAAGTTTAGAAAGCGGTCCATACCACTGATCTTCTCAGTCGATGGTGCTTTTTTTACGGCTTGGTTACTCATTGTAACTCCATATGTGATGTTGTTTTGTTTAGGCCTAATATAAGTTTTGACCACGGCCTATTGGTACAGCACATATTCTATTAAAGTCGTTGTTAAAAAGCACAAGATTCCACCTAATTTTCCATAAATGGAGACATATTTTGCAAAAATACCATACAACCACAACAATATAAAAACATAAAAAACACCATTCCATATACAGAGTTTTAACTAGCACGTAAACAATGTCCGAGGAGTGAAAATTATCAGTAAAAGGGGTAGCATGAGCCTTGGCATGCAGTAAACGTTTGCTTGAGGGTCAATCAAACTCACTGTATTTGGAGAGCATAGTTTCGAGGTAAATACTTTGTGCGTGGTTCATACGATCTTGCCATGCAATTGTGACAGTAATGCTTTTTAATGCGCTAGACAGAGCACCGTTTGCATTAGTCACTTCACAGGTCATGGCATAGGCAGAACCCGACAAACCGGATAAAGCATCTGAACTTGCTATGTTGAGACAATGACTCGCCTGATCTAGTTCCGAAAAAGGAATTAAACCTACCGCCCCACTCGCATTAGACGCCCGAGTTCGATAATACTCCATCTGCCTTTCTGCAAAATGCAGCGCTTCGATACTCTGAATCGCATAGTCGGCTTTCTGCTCAGTGTAGGTCTGCAGCTTGACCATGCCTAACGCGGCCACGCCCACCAGTAGAAAAGAGATAAGTACTTCAAGTAAACTAAAACCACGCTGGTTAGAAATCACTCCATGAGCCCTTTTTCCACTGTATTTCGACAGGTTCATCATGCGGGTTGTATTCTCCTCGATAATCTAGATTCATCGAGCCTTTAATCGTAGAAAGCCCCCCGATTGAATCCAAAAATATGCCTCCTTTAGGGAAGAAGGAAGCGTTAGCTATATAGGTACTATTTTCTTTAACCAATAAAGAGTAATCCATCGTTGCTGGTAACTTATCCCAACTATCAGCAAGAAAGTCCGTGTTGTTTTCAGCACCTGAAGCGTCCTTGAAGACACTCATGTCATTCAAGTGATAAAAAGCACCATCAAGTACACTGGCGTTTCCATTTGCGAAAATCCCATTTTCGACCACTAAAGATCGTGGTGTGATCGTTCCTGCACTATCCACAATATTAATGGCTGGGTGCCAAACTACACAGTCCCCAATGACCCACACCTTAGTTTTACCAGCTGAAAAGGCATCATTGATTCGAGTACTGCACTCCTTGCCCACGTATTTATTTGTGTTTGAATCGAAATCTACATGCGCGGTATTCCCGTGAGAATCCGTCTCTAATAGGTTTATTACCTCATATTCATTACTTTTAAGGGCGTTGATATTGTCCGTTGTTTTCTTTACCCCGAAGTAGTTTTCGAAACCATTTAGATTGGTGTCATGAACGTAATCACTCATAAAAGCACCGCTAGGATCACTACCCGATGCGGTAATCGTTGCGCTCTCACTCAAGTCAGTTACCGCATCTTTACAAGCGCTAAAATCTGCAGGTGCATTCTCAGGATTAGAAACGGTGGTTAAGCTCCCCCCTGTACCTTTGGTGTGTATAACAGAGTCGAAAAACCGAACTGCCACACACTCATATACACCGTTGTTACTGGTTTCACTGAGTTCAGGGTCGATATCCATGATGTCCTCGGAAATAATTTCGAGAGCCGATATTGCTTGTATGGCCCCCAAACCCGAATCATTAGAAAATCGAATTTCTTTATTAATCGATGTTCTGTTGGCGGTTGAGACAAGGATATTAGCGTTATCGGATGATTTATCTAATGAAGAAAGCTTGTTGCTACAGGAATCCAGGAGATCACCTGGGATCGCGGTACTGCTGTTTTCAATAATAACGCTTAGACCACACTCCAATCCCCCCTCGGCGGTCCAATGTTCTTTGCGAGCTTGAACCTCGTTTTGAGCACGCTTTATTTGGTAAAAAGTGGTTTTAAAGCTACCAAGAGAAACGATCAGCACACCAATCAATAGAATACTGACTAGAAGTAGTGTTACCGCTCCATTTTGCTTTAATCGCATCATTGCCAATTCCTTTGTACCACTGAAGTCACTACTCTCTGACTTTCATCTGCATTCACAAGAGAAGCTTCTAGAGCGATATCGACTCTTTGCGAGGTTGCCAGACTGTTAGATAACTCAGTTACAGAAACCAAAAAAAGTTCTACTTCTATTTGCTTTTCGAAAAACAAACTTTCACATGTCATTGCTCCCAAACCAGATGACGTAATCTGAGTGATATCTAATAAATAAGAAGATTCTTCTTGGCAATAGTTCAGCTTATTACCCTTAAACTGATAGACAATGTTTCGATAGGCCGAAGATGCGCTGTTTTGTCGATAAACAAAACCAACGTAAGATTCACTGGCACTGGATTGAAAGGTATAAATCGTATTGGCAGCGCCCGATAGCTTCACTGATTGTCCAGAGTCTGCATCATAACCGGCTCGCCAGAGCTCCTCTTTCATCATTTGAGTAGTAGCGAATAGGTTCTGAGATAAGAGCAGCTCCAAGCTCTTTTCTGAACTCAAACGTTGGTTGGTAACAAATACCGAGCCGATAGTACCGATAACAATCACACCGATCACAGAGGCCACTAACATTTCGACCAAGGTACTACCTTGAACACTCCTAGCCACAGATCTCATAACCATAATGACCTATGCTATTGCGCCCATCGCTGTTTGGGTCACTGCTGCAAATTCGGATCCGCCCTGTCGTTTTCGATGCGATGATTGAAAGTACATCCGACAGCGCATTCGTGGAGGCGAGTGAAACATTACCGTCTCGAAAACGTCCCCTGACGTTATCGATCGCAATTGAAGTACTATTGGAGAAATTAAAGTCTACTTTTATACCTCTATATGCCGAACCATCAAGATGCATAAGTACATTATCAGAAACGTAAAATGTTGAACTGCTCAACACCATATCCCAATCACCATCAGAACTTTCGGTTCCACCTAAGGCACCTGAAACCAAGAACAAAACATAAAGCTCTTGGTTACGAGTGACCGCTTCTGATCGGGCAGTAATAAGAAAACTATGAACCTCAGGGGCTAAGCGCTGCAGTTTAGAAGAAGCCAACAAAGAACTAAAACTAGGGGCAGCCGCAGCCAGTAGCACTGAAAGCACCACTACAGTAATCAGCAGCTCTAATAGCGTAAACCCGCGAGTCATTTCCCAAATTCCTATGTAATAACTTGAGCAACCGTACTCAACCTTGCGCACATGCTAACACTAAGGAAAAATAGCCAGATAAGTGAAAAGGAAGTCCTCGTGATGATTCGAAAAAATAAATGCAACAGCAACAACACGCGCGTAAAAGGGATGACATTGATCGAGTTATTGATTGTGGTTGCCATCATTGGGATTTTGGGGGCTATCGCCTATCCGAGCTATACCAACCACGTAGTGACTGGACATCGAACTAGCGCACTCGCTGACATAGCTCGAATTCAATTAGAACTAGAAGCAGCCTATGACAGCGGTTATGACTGGAGTGGTATTGTTTCGGGAAGCGATTGTTTGATCTGCGATACCGAAGCGAGTCGTTTTGTTTTCAGTGTCACCAGTTCGGCTTCTGCTGCCTATACGATTACAGCAACACCTCAGTCGGGAGTAGGTCAAGATAAAGACAACTGCTTCGATGGACAAAACCATAAAGTGCTCACTCTCGACAGTGCTAATGTCGAATACCCAGAAGCCTGCTGGATGTAGTGTGATGAGGGTTTCAGGTGAAGAGAAAGAGAAAGAGAAAGAACCAGGTTTGAGATACAAAAAAAACCTGCTACATGAGCAGGTTTTTTAATTTTATCAACAACTTAAAGTATAAACAATCTAATTACTTAGTTAGGTCATCGAAGAAGTTTTTAACGCCGCTAAAGAAACCTTCAGACTTTGGCTTATGCTTGCTTGCCGCTTCACCACCACAGGTTTCTTCGAATTCACGCAGTAATTCTTTCTGGCGAGCGCTTAGCTTAACTGGAGTCTCAACCACTAGCTTAACGATTAGATCACCCACACCGCCACCACGAACGCCTTTCACGCCCTTGCCACGCATACGGAACATACGGCCCGTTTGTGTCTCTTCTGGTACCTTAAGGTTTACACGACCATCCAGTGTTGGAACTTCAACTTCACCGCCTAGAGCAGCCATAGAGAAGCTTACTGGTACTTCGCAGTAAAGGTTGTTGCCGTCACGTTCGAAGATGTTGTGCTCTTTTACGTGTACTTGTACGTACAGATCGCCAGCTGGAGCGCCGTGCTCTCCCGCTTCGCCTTCGCCAGATAGACGAATACGATCGCCAGTATCAACACCAGCAGGGATCTTAACGTTAAGTGTTTTCGTCTTCTGTTTGCGACCTTGACCATGACATGAGTTACATGGGTCTTTGATGATCTTGCCTTTACCGTTACAAGTAGGACAAGTCTGTTGAACCGCAAAGAAACCTTGGCGCATTTGTACTTGGCCGTGGCCATGACAAGTGCCACACGTTTGTGCAGAAGAACCCGCTTTCGCGCCGCTGCCGTCACAAGTATCACACTCTACAAGTGTTGGTACTTCGATTTCTTTAGAAACACCACGAACCGCTTCTTCTAGAGAAAGTTCCATGTTGTAACGTAGATCTGAACCACGTTGTGCACGCTGTTGACCGCCACCACGACGACCGCCGCCGAAGATGTCGCCAAATACGTCACCGAAGATATCGCCGAAGTCACCTTGGCCACCGCCGCCGAAACCACCGCCGCCGCCCATGCCACCTTGTTCAAAGGCTGCATGACCGTATTGGTCGTAAGCTGCTTTCTTTTGAGAATCGGTTAGGATCTCGTACGCTACTTTTACTTCTTTAAACTTATCTGCTGCGGTCTCATCACCCTGGTTACGGTCCGGGTGGAATTTCATCGCTAAGCGTTTGTACGCTTTTTTAATATCGCGCTCTGATGCATCGCGGCTTACGCCTAATACTTCGTAAAAATCACGTTTTGACATGTTCTAGGTCACCAAAATAATTGCTACTACCGAATGATCACTTCAGTAGTCTGTGTATCAATCTAGATAAAAGTTCTGCCGGCTGAAATGCCGAATAAAGCTATTATCTAGATCGACAAGTCTAAATACAAATTTACGGGCGTGAGAGTTACCTCTGACGCCCGCAATAATAAGTCTTTGAGACAAATTTCTAAGCAGATAGCTTGAGTCCTAAGTGGAAGCGCGGAGCCTACGTTAGTAGGTGGACACTTCCGATAACGAAATCAGGCTACTCTGCGACGAAATTATTTTTTGTCTTCTTTAACTTCTTCAAACTCAGCGTCTACAACATCGTCGTCTTGCTTAGGTTGTTCACCAGCGTCAGCACCAGCTTGTTCAGCTTGAGCTTTCTGTTGAGCAATTTCCATTAGCTTTTGAGCTGCTTGCATAAGTTCTTGAACTTTAGCGTCGATAGCTTCTTTATCGTTACCAGACTTAACTTCTTCTAGTGCAGTGATAGCCGCTTCGATTTTAGCTTTCTCGTCTGCAGGTAGAGCTTCACCAGCTTCTTCTACTTGCTTCTTAGTGCCGTGAATCATTTGGTCAGCTTGGTTACGTGCAGTTACTAGCTCTTCGAACTTTTTGTCCGCTTCTTTGTTAGCTTCTGCTTCTTGTACCATTGCTTCGATCTCTTCCTCAGACAGGCCGCCTGATGCTTGGATAGTGATCTTCTGCTCTTTACCTGTTGCTTTATCTTTAGCAGATACGTTCAGGATACCATCAGCATCTAGGTCGAATGTTACTTCGATTTGTGGCATGCCACGTGGTGCTGGTTGGATACCTTCTAGGTTGAACTGACCAAGAGACTTGTTGTAAGTCGCTTGCTTACGCTCACCTTGAAGAACGTGGATAGTTACTGCGTTTTGGTTGTCTTCAGCTGTAGAGAACACTTGATCCGCTTTAGTAGGGATAGTTGTGTTTTTCTCGATAAGCTTAGTCATCACGCCGCCCATCGTTTCGATACCGAAAGATAGAGGAGTAACGTCTAGTAGTAGAACGTCTTTAACGTCACCCGCTAGTACACCACCTTGAACAGCAGCACCCATTGCAACAGCTTCGTCAGGGTTCACGTCTTTACGTGGCTCTTTACCGAAGAATTCAGTTACTTTAGCTTGAACCATAGGCATACGAGTTTGACCACCAACTAGGATAACGTCAGTGATTTCGCCTACCGATAGGTCAGCATCCGCTAGAGCAACTTTTAGTGGCTCAAGAGAACGTTGAACTAGGTCTTCAACTAGAGACTCAAGCTTCGCACGAGTCACTTTGATGTTCATGTGCTTAGGGCCAGTCGCATCAGCAGTAACGTAAGGTAGGTTTACGTCAGTTTGAGTAGTAGAAGAAAGCTCGATTTTCGCTTTTTCTGCTGCTTCTTTAACACGCTGCATTGCTAGTGGATCAGCTTTAAGGTCGATACCTTGCTCTTTCTTGAACTCATCTACTAGGTAGTTGATCATGCGGTTATCGAAATCTTCACCACCAAGGTGAGTGTCACCGTTAGTTGAAAGAACTTCGAAAGTCTTCTCGCCTTCTACTTCATCGATTTCGATGATAGAGATATCGAATGTACCACCACCAAGGTCGTATACAGCGATAGTGCGATCACCACCTTGCTTGTCTAGGCCGTAAGCTAGAGCAGCAGCAGTTGGTTCGTTGATGATACGTTTAACATCTAGACCAGCGATACGGCCAGCATCTTTCGTTGCTTGACGTTGAGCATCGTTGAAGTAAGCAGGAACAGTTACTACTGCGCCAGTTACTTCTTCGCCTAGGAAGTCTTCAGCTGTTTTCTTCATTTTCTTAAGAACTTCAGCAGATACTTGAGGAGCAGCCATTTTTTGGCCTTGCGCTTCAACCCATGCATCACCGTTGTCAGCCTTAACAATGTTGAAAGGCATGATTTCGATATCGCGTTGAACTTCTTCATCTTCAAAACGACGACCGATTAGACGCTTGATAGCGAACAGTGTGTTTTGAGGGTTAGTAACAGCTTGACGTTTTGCAGGTTGACCAACTAGCGTTTCGCCTTCTGTGTATGCGATTACTGATGCTGTTGTGCGTTCGCCTTCAGCATTTTCAATTACGCGTGGTTTGTCGCCGTCAAGAACAGCAACACAAGAGTTAGTAGTACCTAAATCAATACCAATGATTTTACCCATCAGGCCATCTCCGAAATATTTTCTATTAAGTTTTTGCTATACCCACATATGTGGGGGTGGTAATCAGGGAATCAACCCTAATACACAAAATTAAAGTGCAAATGTAATTTGCTTTCGTATGCACCATAGATAAGGGCTGCAAACTGGTTTTCAAGGGAATAAGTAAAAAAAATCTATTTTTTCCCGTATCTTTTTACATAAAGGTAAAAAGTGACCGATCCCTTGCCAATTGAGGCTCCAATGTTGAGAAACTCTCGCATTTGTCGCCACATTGAAACCTCAACCCTATTCCAGATGCCATAAAAAAAGACCTTCATGTGGAAGGTCTTTTTCAAATAGATATTAATCAGTTAAATATTGTTCAAATGGTGACTGATTCAGCCATATTATTGGTTGAGCACTAACTGGTAGAAGCTCGCTTGAGTGTAATCACCCGCTTCCATACCACGCCATTCACAGGCTGAGCTCGACTTCTTAGTGTTGCATTGATTGTATGCGCCCGCCTTGAAGTACATCCAGTCCTGTCCATAACCAAGGTCGATATCATGCCCCTGATACTTACCCTTAGCCAA
Source organism: Vibrio sp. 10N.239.312.D08 (assembly GCF_041466145.1). Classification (NCBI taxonomy): domain Bacteria; kingdom Pseudomonadati; phylum Pseudomonadota; class Gammaproteobacteria; order Vibrionales; family Vibrionaceae; genus Vibrio; species Vibrio sp. 10N.239.312.D08. Next base: position 90,945 of record NZ_JBFSSD010000012.1, read on the forward strand.
ATCAACATCATACGTCTTCACAATAGGATCGGCTGAGTTTGGATTCTTAGTAAAGGTTAAGTGCATGATGTTATCTTTGATATTCACATCGTATGAGAACACTTCACCTAGCTTGATGCCATCAGCAGGGTCCGAGCTGCCTTTTTTCAGATTGTATTGACCAAATACATCATGGCGAATGTCTTTACGAAGTTTCTTTCCGTTTTCATCCTTCGCGTTTTTCATCTCTGTCGGCGGGTTTAACTCATAGTTCCACGTTAACGAACCATGCTCATGTTCTGGCAACTTGCGGTAAACAATTTTCAGTGGCTCATTGTCTGAACCATGGATTTGACCAATAACCACAGAGAATGCACCGGTTTTCTTATAGTTACCGCTGGTGCTCACCTGATCAACAGAAAGTGTTGCCGTCATCTGGCCACCGATAGAGCCAAACTCTTCCGCGTTCTTATGGCTTGAAATCGCAAAGTTGTTGCTCGGCGCAGAGTAGCTATCCGCTAGCATCGCTCTTAGCTCACTACGCGTGTTTTTACTGTTTGGCGTCGTTGGAGCTGTATTCGGAGCCACAAACACCATCGCACCAGACTCGGCATCCGTGTAGAACCATTTAGGGTGAACGTAAGGCGTGTCTACATTCGACAGTTCCTTTTTACCAATCTCCAGCGTTTTACCTTTTCTAGACCCTTCAGTCGTCAGCTCCGGTAAGTTAATTTTCCATTTAGATAAATCGAAGTTTTGTGCTGGTGCTTTTGCAGGGTCAAGATTGAACTGTTGACCAATATCGTGATTAGAAGCAAGAGCGGGAGCGGCTAAAAGGCTGGCAGTCAGTAGGCTAAGGTAAGACAGCTTCATTATTGGGTTTCCTTTATGTCGTCATAATGTAGGTTGTCAGAACAATATAATAATATTGTATTATTATATGTGATCTATATTAAAGATTGAAAACTGATGACCCATTCAGCGCGAGTAAAAAGAAAAAATGAGACTTCGCACCAACATAGCCCCCTCTTTTAACTCAGCAGCAGACAGCCCAAAGCACTTATCATCAGAAACAAAAAAGCCCCGCTCTCATTGAGCGGGGCTTCTAATTATCGAATCTTAATTAAGAATTATGCTTCTGCTTTCTTTAGCTCAGCTTCTTCGTTAGCTTCAACGCCGATTTCGTTTTCAGATTTCGCTACGATAGTGTTAACCGCAGTATCACCAACAACGTTAGAAGAAGTACAGAACATGTCACAGATACGGTCAACAGCAGCAACAATCGCTAGACCTTCTGGTGGCAAACCTAGTTGGTGCAATAGAACACCGACCATAACCACACCACCACCAGGAACACCACCAGCACCGATAGAAAGTAGCAAGATAGTTAGACCTAGAGTAAAGATATCAGCAGTGTTGATTGGCTGACCGAATGCGTTTGCTACGAACATAGTTGCTAGTGCGATGTAGATAGATACACCAGACATGTTCATTGTTGCACCTAGTGGTACACCGAAACCTGCCACTGACTTAGATACGTTTAGTTTGTCCGTCAGAGTACGCATTGTTACTGGAATCGTCGCGTTCGAGCTTGCAGTCGATAGTGAGAAAAGGATTTGCTCACGAGTTGCACGTAGGAACTGCTTTGGAGAAATACCAGTGAATGAACCAACCATCATTGGGTAGAAGAAGAAGATCCAGAACACAAGCATCGCTACAACAAGCGCTACATAGCCAGCAACTGACATTAACGTGTTTGCATCAAGTGTTGCACCTAGTTGAATCATCAGAGCAAATACACCGTATGGCGCAAGGCTCATTACTAGGCCGATAAGCTTCATCATGATCTCGTTAGCCATCTTGAATGTCTTGATAGCTGGGCCACCACGAGAATCAAGCGCTTGAATAGCAAGACCTGTCAAAATTGCCATGAAGATGATTTGTAGCATGTCGCCGCTTGCGAACGCTTCTACAGGGTTGCTAGGAACGATGTTAACAACAAGAGAGAAGATGTCTGGTGTTTCAGTTGTTGTAAGCGCAATTGTCTCAGAAACCGTACCCGCAAGGTTCGCACCTGCACCTGGTTGGAAAATAAGACCAATCGTTAGCGCTGCTGAAATCGCGATGATGGTGTTAATAATGTAAAGACCAAAGGTTTTACCACCAAGACGACCAAATGAACGAATATCTTTTAGCTCAACAATACCGCAAACAATAGATACGTATACAAGAGGAACTACAAGCAATTTGATAAGTGATACGAACATACCACCAGCACCTTCGGCAGCGCCAAGTAGATACGTATCAAAAATAGCAATACCGCTGAATAGGTACTGAATAGCAGTACCAATAAGTAGACCGGCGAACAAGCCTACAAAAATTTTACTTGAGAGCGATTTATCCATCGTTCTTCTCCAGTTTGTTGTGTTTGAAATTTGTACTTTTATAGTTATATATGCGACCAAAATCGCTATATGGCAGTGGATTTTACATACAAAGATAACAATTAAAAGTATTTATTTACAAAAACACTACAAATGTGACATCAAAACATTTACTCAATCACAACAAGTTTCATAACACAAAACTCTAAATCGCTGATCTGAATGAAATAAAAAGAACGACATTCTTAATGCGGTTTTGATGCTTATTTACGTGGACTCTCAAGTTATAGGCACAAAAAAAGAGAGGCCTATACCTCTCTTTTTATTTTACGCAAACCAGTGATTTATTTTGTCGCTGCGACTAACTCAGTCAATGCACCAGTCAATCACTTGGCAACGTAATTCGTCATTACTTAGCAACCATAACCATCGCTGGGCGAACCACACGACCGTTTAGTTCGTAGCCTTTTTGCATCACAAACATAACCGTGTTCGATTCGTGATCTGGGCTTTCTTGAATAGACATCGCTTGGTGGAATTCAGGGTTGAACGCTTCACCTTCAGGGTTGATCTCTTTAAGACCAAACTTAGCAACTGTGTCTACGAACGTTTTGTGCGTTAGCTCAACACCTTCATACAGTGGCTTAACCACTTCGTTTTCAGCGTCTGCCGCTTGCATTGCACGCTCTAGGTTGTCGATTACAGGAAGCAGACCTTCAGCAAACTTGTTCAAAGCGAATTTACGCGCTTTATCAATTTCTTGTTCGCTACGGCGACGCATGTTTTCAACTTCAGCTTTCGCGCGAAGAACAGAATCTTGCTGCTCTTTCACTTTAGATTCGCTAGAAAGCAGTGCAGCTTCCAGTTGAGCGATTTTTGCTTCCTGCTCATCAGCAGCGTCTTCATTCAGTTCAGCTTCTTCAACTTTCTCAGCTTCAGCGATGATCTGATCTAGCTCTGCTTCGGTTACTTTGTTTTCTTCGTTGCTCATGATATCTCCAGAATTCGTTTTCAATGCAAGTGACAGGCGTGTTTGCGCCCCAAATTGATATAAAACACTCGCATAGACGTTCAACTTGCCTTTATTATGGGGATGAAGAATTTTGATTCAAGCCTAATTCGTTTGGAAACGTTATGAAAAAGCCATTTGAAGTCATCGCCATTATCGGTAAACCTCGAGATCAGCAAGCAATTCAGACTCATAGAGAGCTCTATCAGTGGTTAAGTGCTGAGGGTTATCAAGTGTTTGTTGATGACAGACTCGCCACTATTTTGGACGACATCCCAAAAGAACATTTTTCTAGCCTGATTGAATTAGGTAAACGCGCCGATCTCGCTATTGTGGTCGGTGGTGACGGAAATATGCTCGGTGCCGCTAGAATCTTGTCACGTTTCGACATTTCAGTGATTGGTGTTAACCGAGGCAATCTTGGTTTCCTAACCGATCTCAACCCTGAAAACTTCCAGAGTGCGCTTACTGATGTACTCAAAGGCGAGTTCATGGAAGAAGAGCGCTTCTTACTTGAAACGGAAATTCATCGTCACGGCCAGATAAAAAGCCACAATGCAGCCCTTAATGAGGCTGTACTGCACCCCGGCCAAGTTGCTCACATGATCGAGTTCGAAGTATATATCGATGACAGCTTCGCCTTCTCACAGCGCTCTGATGGCTTAATCGTCTCAACACCGACAGGTTCTACCGCCTACTCGCTTTCCGGCGGCGGCCCTATCCTGTCATCAAGCCTAAATGCTATCTCACTCGTGCCAATGTTCCCGCATACCCTTTCAAGCCGCCCATTAGTGGTGGATGGCAAGCGTCGTATTAAGCTTATCGTATCGCCTGATAACCGTGGAACTCAGGAGGTGAGCTGCGATGGTCAAATCTCACTGCCTGTTTCTCCTGGTGATGAGATCCACATTTACCAAAGCCCGAATGTACTTAAGTTGATCCATCCTAAAGACTACAACTACTACCATGTTCTACGTAACAAACTAGGTTGGTCGAGTAAGCTGTTCTAAAAGAATAAACGCTCCAGTGGTAACCGAAAATTTGAAAGGCTGACGACATTCGTCAGCCTTTTTATTGCCAGTAAAAGCCCGTCGGCTCTAGCTTCTCTGCAGTTCCTTATACCTCCACTCCCAAGAGGGAGGAACGACTGAGTTGGGAATCTATAGCGGTTTCAGTGATCTACGAACAACCTCAATTCTGATAACGGTCGCAAAAAATTTTCACCTGTCGACTTTACTGTATAAAGAAACAGTATATACTGAACTTATATACAGTATTGTTCAGTTATACAGGTAAATAAAAATGCTGGCTCATTTAAGTGTTAATAATTTCGCTATTGTTAAGTCTTTACAGCTAGAACTATCTAAAGGCATGACAACAATCACCGGGGAAACTGGTGCGGGTAAATCTATCGCTATCGATGCTTTAGGCTTATGTCTTGGGGGAAGATCCGATGCAGGAATGGTTCGACAAGGTGAAGAAAAAACCGAAGTCAGTGCCGCTTTTTTACTTGAGAACAATCTGCATGCAACCCGCTGGTTAGAAGACAACGAATTGCTTGATGGCAGTGAGTGCATCCTGCGCAGAACCATCTCAAAAGAAGGTCGTTCTCGTGCATTCATCAACGGTAGCCCTGTCCCTCTTTCGCAATTGAAATCACTTGGACAACTGTTGATCAACATCCATGGTCAACACGCGCATCACCAGTTGATGAAAAGCGATTATCAAATGGCCATGCTTGATCAATACGCAGGCCACTTGAACCTATTGAAATCGACACGTAATGCTTACCAAGCATGGCGACAAGCGGATAACCACTTAAAAGAGTTACGTGAGAATAGCCAGCAAAACCAAGCTCAAAAACAACTTCTTGAATACCAAATCAAAGAGTTAAATGAGCTGTCTATTGGGGAGGAAGAATATGAAGACCTCGAACAAGAGCATAAGCGCCTCTCCAATAGCGGAGAACTGGCCACAACCTGTCAGCAAGCTATCGAGCTTATTTATGAAGGCGAAGAAGTTAATGCGCTTGGTATTCTGCAATCGGCCAATAACTCCTTAATTCAGTTAGCTGAGCTAGATGAAAGATTGGCCGAGTTACCGAACTTGCTTTCTGAAGCCATTATTCAGATCGAAGAGACCAACAACGAGTTAAGAACCTACCTAGACAGCATTGATGTTGATCCCGGTCGTATGGCTTACGTTGAGGAGCGTTTCTCTAAAGTGATGTCGATGTCTCGTAAACACCACGTGTTACCTGAAGAGCTGTATAAGCACCATCAAGACTTACTACAACAAGTTGAAGCGCTTGATTGCTCTGATGAAAAATTGGAAGAACTGGCCAACGAGGTAGAAAACCAATACCAATCGTTCGTTGCTAAATCAGAGAAGCTTCATAAATCTCGAACTCGTTACGCAAAAGAGCTCAACAAGCTGATCACGCAAAGCATGCACGAACTGAGCATGGAAAAAGCGCAGTTTGCCATTGAAGTGAACAACACCAACACACACCCTTCTCCATTGGGTATGGATAACGTGACCTTCATTGTTTCGACCAACCCAGGCCAACCAATGCAGCCGATTGCGAAAGTGGCCTCTGGTGGTGAGTTATCACGAATCTCACTGGCGATTCAGGTGATCACAGCGCAAAAAGTGGATACACCAAGCCTGATTTTCGATGAAGTCGATGTGGGTATCAGTGGACCAACCGCTGCGGTTGTCGGAAAAATGCTACGTAAGCTGGGCGAATCGACACAAGTTATGTGCGTGACTCACTTACCTCAAGTTGCCGGTTGCGGTCACCAACAACTTTTTGTAGCGAAGAACACGAAATCAGGTAAAACCGAGACTCAAATGCACACGCTTGATGAGCAACAACGCGTTTCAGAGCTTGCTCGACTGCTTGGTGGCAGCCAGATTACCGAATCGACGCTTGCCAATGCAAAAGAGTTATTAATCGCAGCATAGGTTACATATTCAGCAACTTTCTGATAATTTACCGAAAATTCTTGGCAATTTTGCAACTTAATTCAAAATTGCCAGTCATAACAAGCTCAAAGCGCAAGGAGCTTTTTACTTCTTGCTGGAGCTTGTTTATTATCAGGCAGTATTTTAGCGAAGAAAGATCTCAAACTATGCGAATTAAAAAGTGGTTAGTTGCAGTTCCACTTGCACTAACAATGTTGACCGGTTGCTCTCTATTAGAGAAGTTGGTTTATCGAATTGACATCAATCAGGGTAACTATGTTGAACAGGAAGCTGTCGATCAGCTCAAGTTTGGCATGACAAAAACACAAGTTCGTTACGTTATGGGCTCACCTATGCTTATCGAAAATGGCTACCCAGATACGTGGTACTACATTTACCACCACACAAAAGGCCATGAAGACTCGATTCAAAAAAATCTTGTTGTTAACTTTGATGCAACGGGCACCTTAGTGACGATCAATGGTGATTTTGAAGCCAGTGATGAATTCTTCGAAAGCCTTCGCTAGCTTTCAACTAACAAAGCTTTCCAGTCAAAAGCAAGAATCGCAAAAGCCTGCTCATATGAGCAGGCTTTTTAATATCTGCTAACAAATGAGACTGTAGACTGTAGACTGTATTGTCTAACAAACAGATGAAAAAAAGCTCGCTAATGCGAGCTTCTTTATCATTCAAATTTGTTTGGTATTACGATTTAGCCGCCGCTTTCGCTTGTTCAGCACGCTTACGGCGAATTTCTTTTGGATCGGCTAAGAGTGCTCGATAAATTTCGATACGATCTTTATCTCGAACGGTTGCATCTAACTTAACGTTGCGGCTGTATACGCCAACTTTATTTTTCGCCAAGTCGATTTCTGGATACAACTCTAAAACACCAGACTGCGCAATAATCTCTTCAACGGTCGCGTTCTTATTTACCACTAAGGTAAATACACGCTGCTCATGTGGAAGCGCAAACACAACTTCTACGTGGATCATATCTGATTCAATAGTCATGGCTTAGTAAACCTGTTTCGCTCGTTGAGTAAAAGCACTGACCATATTGCTTGTCAGTTCATTGAAAATCTTGCCAAATGCCATTTCAATCATTCGACTAGAAAATTCAAACTCTAGTTTAAGTTCAACCTTACATGCTTGGTCGTCTAGAGGAGTGAAATACCAGCCCCCCTCCAGCTTCTTAAACGGGCCATCTACCAGCTCCATTAAAATTTCAGCACCATCCGCCATTCGATTCGACGTAGTGAATGTTTTACTGATACCAGCTTTAGAGACATCAACCGAAGCCACCATCGCGGAATCTGAAGATTCGATCACACGAGAACCAGAACATCCTGGCAAAAACTCAGGATAACGAGCAACATCATTGACCAAGCTGAACATCTGGTCGGCACTAAAAGACACTAATGCTGAACGAGTAACCTTTGGCATATAGACTCCTGTTAAAGACAGCGTTACATTAACACAAACTGCAATTTTAATTGTATTGGGCCAGAGCGCAAATAAAAAGGATTCCCCATCTAGGGCGCATTCCGTATAATGAGGCCATTATGGCAAAGAATAAATCAAAATCAAAAGCCGGTAGTAATACCATTGCGCTTAATAAGAAAGCTCGCCACGAATATTTCATCGATGATGAGATAGAAGCGGGGCTTGAGCTACAAGGCTGGGAAGTAAAATCCCTACGTGAAGGCAAAACCAATATCGCAGAAAGCTACGTCTACATCAGAGATGGCGAAGCATTCATCAGTGGTATGACGATCACTCCGCTAACTCAAGCGAGTACTCATATCGTGGCGAACCCAACACGCATCCGTAAACTACTAATGTCGAGAAAAGAACTCGATAACCTTATCGGTCGTATTAACCGTGAAGGCATGACACTTGTCGCAACCGCACTTTACTGGTCTCGCTCTTGGGCGAAGATTAAAGTTGGCGTAGCGAAAGGTAAAAAGCTGCACGATAAACGTACTGATATGAAAGAAAAAGATTGGGCGAGAGATAAAGCACGAATTATGAAGAGTAATTTGCGTTAATTTTAAGCACTTAAACGCACAGTGCTAGACAGGCAAAGCTTTTCTGGTACTATGCGAATAACACTTGGGGCTGATTTAGGATTCGACAGGAATTTTGAAGTCTGAGGTGCATGCCGTGGGGCGGTTGGCCACGTTAAAAGCCGCAAAAAAATAGTCGCAAACGACGAAAACTACGCACTAGCAGCTTAATAACCTGCTCAGAGCTCTCTTACCCTAGCTTCCGCTCGTAAGACGGGGACCAATAAGAGATCAAACCCAAACTAGCTAGCGCGGCTTCTCCCACCTGAGAGGAAAAGCGCGAATAACAATTCAGGTTAGCCTTTAACTAGCGTGTCGGTTCGCAGGTTGCTGGTGAAATTAAAGATCGACTAAGCATGTAGTACCAATGATGAATGATTTTTGGACGCGGGTTCAACTCCCGCCAGCTCCACCAAACGTTTGGAAACAGCGTTATTTCAATAGGTTAGCGCCTTTTGGGATAGCGCTGTTTTTGTATGGGTGCCACAGTAAAGTGCCACAGTTGCGGCACTCGTAGTATCTCACTTCTTCATTGCCTCGTAGCAATCGTTCAAGAACACCAAATTAACCGCCGTTAAATGCAACGTGTACTTCGTTATGTGCTCAGAGACTTTAATAGGTTCTGGCTTAGCGTGTCCTGCTTTTTCATTTCTGATTGGCGGTACACCTGACTCTAAAGTTTTAGCAAGCCCATTTAAATGCTCTTGAGTATGAGTTTCAAACAACCCTTTATCTTTACATAGAGCTATTAAGTTACTTGCCCCTGCTTTCTTTGGATTGTATTCCCATCCCTCTTTGTCGCAGATAATTTTCATCATGCCTTCAAACGCACGTCCACAACTCATCAAACACTCTTTAAAGTTACTGTGCCTGTAATGTTCGTGTGCCTCTAAAAACTCCTGTCTAGGAGCTTCATAATTCTGCAAGATGTAGAGTGCAGGTTTAACCGCCTCTGCATGAATAAACTGCTCATCTACTTTAATGAGGATTCCATCGCTGTATTCAAACCCAAACCCATCACGCTTCATTCGCTCATTGATTTCTTTCAGTGCATCATCGGGCTTCTGTGTTGCTGAGTCATCGTGAGAATGTCTGTAAAAGTTCTTTCTAACAACGAAATCTATGAACTTACAACTTAACTCTAGCGTGTCTAGGAACTGCTCTAAAGGTGCATTATCAAACATGTTACGCAACCATTGGTCACAGCCACGCTCGAACCCCATCAGCCTATACTCACCATACTCTTTACAAAGAATTTCATAAATTTGCGCGTAAACGCCCTCAGATGGGCATGATGATGTTGCGTAGTAACTACCACCAGACACGTTTGTACCAATTGCCGCAAAGACAATCTGTGTCAACTGCGTTCTGAGTTTCTGGCTAGCCATTTCATACTGATACACTTCAGGGTGCTTCGGCTTATTTCTCGTAGAGTACAAATCAAATACAGCCACGTTTCTTCCTTACTTTAATTATTTTGCTTCCTATTATACCGCCTACTGCGCACCAAGTAACCTATACAATGTTGCCCTGCCTATTCCTAACTCCTTGGCTGCTTTAGCTTTTGGTACACCGTTATCTAATAGCTTCTGGACATCATCCCTAGTGACTTGCGCTTTCGGTCTGCCGATGTGTTTACCTGCTGCCTTGGCTGCTGCTATGCCTTCCGCTTGACGCTCTTTGATTAGCTCACGTTCCATTTGAGCAACGGCAGCCAGTATTCCCAGTACGCCTTTCTGTGCTGCACTCATAGCACCATCGAATCTCATACCCTCTTTATGGAATTGAACCGAGACACCTTTCTTATTCATCTGCTCCACCAGCCCAACAGCATCACCTGCACCGCTACGACAGATACGGTCTAGACTGTGAACATGTAGTACATCTCCATCCCTGACATAATCCAAGCATGCCTGTAACTGCGGTCTGTCTACTGTCTTAGCTGATACCTTTTCCTCGAACACCTTATCCAGTTTCACATCTGCTAACTGTCTGCTGGTGGACTGCTCTGCTGTACTAACTCGAATGTAACCTACGTTCGCCATGCTTACTCCTAGTGTCTCAAAACCTCTTAACACTTACAGGATTGCATGTATCAAAACTCTAAGTCAATGCTTTTGAGACAACCTTAGATACAGTCTCATAAGGTATAGTTTTTTATATATCCAGAGTCGCTCTATGAAACTTACCGCACTGCTTAAAAAGCACCTGAGCTAGGACTTTTTACCTCTAAATAAAACCAGGCAATAACAAGTTAAAAATAAAAACCATCATGCCACGCAAAAACAAGAACATAACACCACCAAACAAGCCAAAAACCAACTTAAAATTGACATTATATGCTTAATTAGTGATATTTTATGCCAATCTTAATTATAGCTAAAAACTGACAATGAGCACGACAACCACAACATCGGATACCATCCAAAATAAGACATGGAAAATGCCAGATACTCTGGTGCTAATTTTCTTTATCGCGTTGCTTGCGACTGCAATGACATATGTCATACCTGCAGGCATGTTTGAAACACAAGACATCAGCTATGTTTCTGATGGTGCAGAGAAAACTCGTACCGTTCTAGATCCAGCTTCATTTGCCTATCACACCGACCCCCAAGGCAACCCGATTTACAATACTGTCGGACTATTCGCCAGCGGTGGTGATATCGGCTTAATGAACTTCGTATTTGAAGGTTTAGTGTCTGGATCTAAGTGGGGTTCAGCAATCGGCGTTATCATGTTTATGCTTGTGATTGGCGGTGCTTTCGGCATTGTGATGCGCACAGGTACTATTGATAACGGTATCTTGCGTCTCATAGACAAAACCAAGGGCAGTCAATCGCTTTTCATTCCAGTATTATTTGCACTGTTCTCGCTCGGTGGGGCTGTATTTGGTATGGGTGAAGAAGCCGTCGCCTTTGCCATTATTATCGCGCCGCTAATGGTACGTATTGGCTATGATGGTATTACTACGGTAATGGTGACGTACGTAGCGACTCAGATTGGTTTTGCTGCTTCTTGGATGAACCCATTTTCTGTTGCTGTTGCCCAAGGCATTGCTGGTGTACCTGTCTTATCTGGGGCATCGGTGCGTATCGCTCTATGGGTTTTCTTCACCGCGCTCGGCATCGCTTTTACGATGTGGTATGCGAATTCGGTAAAGAAAGACCCTTCGAAATCTTACAGTAAAGCTGGTGATGTTTACTTCAAGAAGCAACAAGGAGACTTGACTCAATCACGTTGGAATATCGGCGATACGTTGGTGATTCTCACCGTGATAGCGAGCATGACCTGGGTTATTTGGGGTGTAGTGGTTCACGCATGGTACATTCCTGAAATTGCCTCTCAGTTTTTCACTATGGGATTTGTTGCTGGCTTAATCGGTGTTATTTTCCGATTAAATGATATGACCATCAACGACATGGCCGATTCATTTAAGGAAGGCGCAAGTGTGATGCTAGCGCCCGCTATTCTTGTGGGTAGTGCTAAAGGTATCTTGCTGATTTTAGGCGGCGGCAGCGATGCAACCGAGCCAAGCGTACTGAATTCAATCTTAAGCAGTGCGGGCGGTGTGATTAGTGCATTGCCAGAAGCGATGGCTGCTTGGCTGATGTTCGCCTTCCAAGCTATTTTCAACTTCTTTGTAACGTCAGGATCAGGGCAGGCAGCTCTAACGATGCCATTAATGGCGCCACTCGCCGATTTAGCAGGTGTGACTCGTCAAGTCGCGGTTTTAGCATTCCAGCTAGGTGATGGCTTTACCAATATCATCGTCCCAACATCAGCTTCTTTGATGGCAACACTAGGTGTATGCCGCATTGACTGGGGTGATTGGGCAAAATTCTGCTGGCGCTTTATCGTGCTGCTATTCTGCTTGTCGAGCGTTATTATTGTTGCGGCTCACCTGCTGGGTTTTGCATAACAGCGCCTTTCAATATTTACGTGTATCTCAATGGGCAGTTTACTGCCCATTTTTAATCACAGCTTTCAATAACAATCATCCAACACAGACTCAGAATAGATTGTGAACCAGAGACAAAGGAAACTAGTGTGAGAAAAACTACTTATACCAATGATGTTCTAAATGGACACCCTGTAATATCTCAACTCAATGTTGATGACTTACCGATGGGATGCCATCGTTTCTGGTTTGAGGCACAAACTAACGGTGTTGGTCAAAATCATCATTTACCTGTGGTCGTCTATCGCGGTGAGCAAAGTCAAAATGCTCGCAAAATAATGGTAACGGCAGGCGTTCATGGTGATGAATTAAATGGAGTTATTACCGCACAGAAGGTCATTCAAAAGCTCGTAAACGAGGAGATACACGGCACAGTCATCATTATTCCGATGATTAATGTGTCAGGTATGTTGATGCACAGCCGAGATTTTATTTCATCGGATCCGGATGCATCCCCAGCAAACCTTAACCGTATATTCCCTGGAAACCCGAACGGTGATGCCTCACAACGTTTTACACATTCAATTTGGCAGAACCTACTCAGCCATAATGCGGATCTTGCTATCGATCTGCATACCCAAACTCGCGGAGCAGAGTATCCTTTGTATGTCTTTGCCGATTATCGAATCCCCGCAGCAATCAAAATGGCTCGATTGATCAATCCTGACTGTATTTTTGATGATCCAGGTGATGATGGCGTTTTAGAAACGCAGCTCAATAAAAGTGGTACGCCCGCTATCACCGTCGAGGTTGGTTCTGGAAAGGTTTTACAACCCGACCTCATTGAGCGTTCAGTGAATGGCGTGATGAATATCCTGCACTCGGAAAATATCATCTCTACAAAGATAGATCAGCCTCACTATGCCTGCTTTGAAGGCAAAGAAACGGTGACCATTAGAGCCAATGTCGGTGGTTTCGCTCTCCCTCAAGTTAAGGTCAGTGAATCAGTACAATCAAAACAATTGATTTCAATTCAATATGATAGTTTTGGTTCTGAAAAACAACGTTATTACGCCCCTGCTGATGGCTATGTACTCAGTGTCAATCAAGATCCGATGCGTGAACCGGGCGCTTTGTTAGTCAGACTATTGAAGTAACACGTCACTTCATCAAATGGCTCTTTACTGATGGCATTTTGAGTCGTTAACCCATATTGTGAAAAGGGGATAACTCGGCAGAGCTATCCCCTTATTATTACTTATAAATATTAATCACTTACTGTGATCGGTATGACTATGATTAGTATTACTGCTGAGAAAGCCCAGTACCACTGCGCCAACCATGACTGCACAAACAATGGCAAATAGACGTGTCATTTGTGCCGAGAGGGACGCAGATCCTGGGTGGCTGATGATCTGATAAGCCAAGGTCGTAAAATTAGTAAACAAGAGCTGATAAATCGTCAGATTCGCCTGCCGCCTGATAGCAAAACACGCAAGTTGCAAACCACACACCAAACTCACGCCATAAATAACCAAGATTGGAGCGCCTGACACCATCATGATCATCACAGGTAACGTAAACAGAATGCCAACGCCAGTGGTGACAAGCTTGTTTCGGCTGAATGTACGGTGGTCGTGATTCGATGGGCTTTTCAACATACTGCCAAGCGTAATCGCAATCAACATCGTTTGTGACACCGAATTTCCTACCAAAATCGCCAGCACAACCACAACCGCGGTCGCTTTAAATGCAACCATGATATAGTCACCAGTAGTGGGCGCATCGGAAACGGCCGCAGTCGGAAGGACATTCACTTCATCCCCCGGGAACAACCAGAACCCCAAGTAAGTGACGATCAAAGCTATCACCAGCTTTTCAAAGAACAATAGGGGCAATCCCGCCATTGGGAGATGCATCTGCTTGTTGACCACCACCATCACGATGACCACGATAATGGTCAGTGTCGCGATGATATCTTTTGTATTCTGATGGCTACGCTGATAACTCCAGAACAGCAATAGCCAGCAATAGAGGACAAAACCGGTTGGCGAATCGACCAATACACTACCAAAAAACACCACACCAAAGCTGATTAAGATTAATGCAACAATCACCTTTAATATTAAATTAATCGGTGGTTTGGATGGCATCAATGTCATGAACATCACAACAAATATGGGCGACAAAACAGCGAGCATCTGCCCACTTTGTTGATGGTAGAACAATAGCGAAAGCGGCAGTAACACCAATCGAATAATGGAGTTAGCTGAGCTATGAAACATAAGTCCACACGCTTAGAATTCTCATCCAAAGCTGAGCAAGCCACTCACCTGGGGTACTTTGCTCTGTCATGACAGCCACTGTGGCTTGTGAACCAAAACGAATGTTGCTTGGAACCTCACCATGATCAAACACAATATTGACTGGGTAGCGCTGCGCGGCAATAGAATTGGTGTCTGAATTTAAAAAGCCAGTCTCTTGGTCAGTGCTATTGCTGCCACCCGTTCCCCAACCAATGCTATCAACCGTGCCGTATAGCACTCGCCCCGGTAACGCATCCAATACGATCTCAACTCTTTGCCCGACTTGTATATGCTCTAGCGAGTTTTCTCTGTATAACGCAGATATCCACACCTCTCGCGGATCAACAAAGGTCAAAACAGGTGAGCCTGCGGTTGCTCGCTGGCCTACCGTCAGTTGTAGGTTACTCACCACGCCATGAGAAGGAGCCATCACTTGGGTTTTCTGTAAGTTGAGCTGAGCCTGCTCAAGGGCTGCAATCGCCGCCAACACTTGTGGATTATCACTCCCTTCTGGCCCTAACGCTTGTTTTGCCTGAACCAAAGAGGCTTCTGCGGCTTTCAATGACGCTTCAGCACGATCACGATTCT
Source organism: Vibrio sp. 10N.239.312.D08 (assembly GCF_041466145.1). Classification (NCBI taxonomy): domain Bacteria; kingdom Pseudomonadati; phylum Pseudomonadota; class Gammaproteobacteria; order Vibrionales; family Vibrionaceae; genus Vibrio; species Vibrio sp. 10N.239.312.D08. Next base: position 106,148 of record NZ_JBFSSD010000012.1, read on the forward strand.
CTATGGCGTTGTCTAATTCAGAGCGGCTAACCAGCCCTTTACTGGCGAGTTCACTCACTCGACTCGCTTGCTCTCGAGAATTATCCCGAGCCGCAACCGCCTCGGTCACTTTCGCTTGTGCAACGTTAACCGCCGCTGTGCTTGCGCCAATATTTTGGCCTACTTGAGCAAGATTCGCTTCAGCGGAACGCAAACTGATCTGATAGTTTCGAGCATCAATTTCAAACAACACTTGGTTCGTTTCAACGACCTGATTATTTTCAGTTTGCACAGACGTGATATTGCCAGAAACTTCAGGAGCAATACGCACAATATAAGAGTGAACACGGGCGATCCCCGTCATTGGTGTGACGCGGTCGGCCCACAAACTGTAAAGCCACACTACTAAAATAACCGAAATAATAATTAAACTAAGCTTACGCGAAGATTTTTCTGCTTTTGACATGCTCTCTCTCTCGATCCGACAGCACGATTTACTCGCCTGCCGAATACGATGTTTTAAAAATTAAAGTGAATTCCACTTCATTGTAGTCTAGTCGATCTGTCTCTTGAGTAAAAACAAACGATTACTTGAAATATTGTCACGGCAACAATTAACAATCAACAAAAAGCCACACATCCCATCAATGAAATGTGTGGCTGTTTAGATCTGTTCTGCTACGAACTTAGATAAGTTTAGGGGTTACTCCATATCACCTAACAAGTAATCTTCATCGCTGCTCACTACTGCGCCGTGCTTCAAGAAGTTCTTACCTAGGATCATGCTGTATTCGAAGCGAGAGCGATCTTGAAGGTTTACCCTCACCTCTTTCTCTAAGTCACCCAACTTAACCTTCATTTCTACTACGGGGCGAATGTTCACCTTCTCGCCTTTCTTGGCTTTGATACGCATTACATCAATCACTGGCTTGGTGAAATCTTGCTTATCGCCTTGGTTGTTTTGATAGGTAAAGCTCACCATGTCTTGGCCATCTTTCTTAAATCGTTTGATGTTGACTGCGTTCATTGAGCTTACATCCGCACCAGTGTCGAGCTTGGCCGGGAACTTCATGCCGTTCACTTCAACCACTTCAATGTGCCCAACTTTAAACAAAGGCTCAGCTTTCAAAAGATAGTCAGAGCGAGTGTTCACATACACACCGTCTTTTGCCATCTTCTTGCCTAAAATAAAGTACGCTTCTTTCTCATTACTGTTAAGCACATCGATAGCAAACTCTTGCGTACGAACGTTTCCAGAGACCGCAAACTCACCACTCACTACCGGACGAGTATCATCACCGACTTTAAGCTTCTTAATAATTGGCTTGGTCACCTTCTGCTTCTCACCGTTTACATCCGTAAGATAAAATTCAACGGAGGCATCTTTGCCTTTACCTGTCATTTCAAAACTGTCGACCTTCAACAAAGGCGTGTTGACAGTAAATGAAGCAACAGCCTTCATAGGGAAACCATCTAATGTGATATCTTCTTCCGGTGAGATAATCAGTGGCTCAGTCTTCTTCGCGACCTCGCTGAAATTCTCAGAACCTTCAGAAAGAATATTTTCAGCGTTGGTATCAATCATGAAAAGTTCGCTAGCGGTGCTGGTTCCAAACCTCAACTGTGACTCACTACTTGAACGGTCACGTAAGTACACTAGAACATCTTTAGTGATGTTTTCATCGAGTTGAACAGGTACATACACCAAAGGTCTCTTCTTACCACTCACGCTCAACATACGAACTAATGGCAGTGTCATTTCTTTTTGCTTACCGTCGTTATCGACCATATCAAACGTGACTTCATTGTTTTTCTTGTCTACATCGATATTTTTTGAATGCAAAATACTGTATCGATTCTTTAAAGAGAAGGTCGCATTCATCGCCATTCCTGAAATAGACACCACCTCTTTTCGACCTACCACTGTCGCTTTTTCCTGCTCTTGCAAGTAGTCATAGCCTGCGAACACTAGCGCGTTATCCGCAAGGAAGGTTTTACCAATCAGCACTGGCGCAGAGAAGTGGCTTCTGTCGGTCAGGTTAACGTCGGTTTTTAGCTCTTGGTCTGCAATGGTGAGCGACATTTTTACGGTAGGGCGAAGCAAAGGCGTGCTGCTGGTGCGGCTGCGTATCATGCTGACACGCTCTAAAGGCGCTTCGATTAATACCATGTCTCCCGTCCGCGGGTTTTGAACCTTAAAAGACACCACAGCCTCATATTTCGCAAAGGTACTGCCATCCCAATCATCGTAATCAACATCGGAATTGTTCAACAGGTCTTCGGTTAACGCCGCCATCAACTCTTGGTCTTTGAGATTTTGGTAATCGGGATTAGAGCTCTTCACATGAATGTCTTCAGCATGCATAGAAGTGGTTTCCGCACCGGTATCAATTTTACCAATGAAAGGAACGTCTTTTAGCCCTTGAACGCTAGATAGGTACACGTTCTCAGTGCGACCTAATACCGACTTACCATCGAGTTCGTAAGTGGGATTTTGAGTGGTAGGTGAAGTGTCAGTAGCCAAAGTGTATTGTGAAAAAAGTAGAGTGCTTAAAAGAGTTAGAGCCAAAGGTATCTTTTTCATTAGTTGGTCCGTTGTGATCAGTTCACTAATAATACTGGCGTTTGCGCGAAGAGTTCCCCCACCAGCAATGGTTCTCACATAACGTTAACGCTATGAGTTTTTAAATGACAAACCGATGACTTTGCGCTGCATTCGCTTATCGATTATTGACTAATGGATACCCAATAACCTTTTCAATGCTCAGTGTTCTATTGAAGAAATGAATACAAAAAAGGCCAACGACGAGCGCTGACCTTAGCGACTCAAAACACACCTGAAGCGAGTTTAACTTGCTAAAACACAAACGGTTCTAGATAAACATAGCACTAAAAAGTCTCAACTGTTTTCTTTGCGCAGACAGCTCGAGCTTTTTCTGCGTCCTCACCTTTATTTTTGAGATAGCACTGTCGATAAGATTCGACGTAGCGCTCAAATAACACCTTGGCTTCAGGTTGTGGTTTAGAGAGCAGTTGGTTAACGAACATTCTTGATCCAACCTCAAAATGCTGAGTATCGATTGGGGAGTTCCAGTCCCCTCCCCAGATCATAAATCCGTGATGGGCAAACAGCTCCACCACATCTTCTACCATGCCGCGGCGTTCTATTTCATCACGCGCACGAAAGCGAGTACGGTTCACATAACTTGTCGCAGATTGTGAAGGTTTTACCGTGATTTTTCCGTTGCTATCGAACTCTAAGAAAGGGTTTTGAACTGGGTTGATATCGATTGCCACACCATAAGCATGCTTCGACCAACCACCTCCGCCTGTAATAGGACGAGCGTTAAACGCACTGCTGTTGTTCGCGTCCATTGAGGCGTTATCGTCACCTCTGAATTCACGCATTAGGCGAGCGGAATGAAGAGGAAAATTGCGCTGTTTGAGCTCTGAAAAGATTTGTTCAACAGCAGGCGCAATAACATCAAGCACGATCATATTGCCCTGTTGCGTTTCCCCTTTGAAACTAATGAAATCGAAATCCACTTTGGATAGTCGCTCACAACCAACGGGCGCACCACTACTCAAGACATTGTTCTTTTTCATCATGTCGCATTGCCATTGAGATATAGGAGCGACTTGGGCATAACTCACTGCACTGAGCACAGTGGCCAGACAGCCGACAATAAAACGTTTCATATCAAAAACTCAAAAATAGTAAGAGTGAAAAGTAGCAGAGTTGGAAAATAACATAAGTTGGAAAATAGCATATTAAGCCAAGTTGAGCGCACGCTTTGTTAGCGTGTTTTGTTCCAGTAAACAATCTCTCGAACTCGTCCGTTCTGATCCTTGTCAGCTTCTCCACCAACATCAGAAAGTTCAGGTAAGGTCGATAATTGCGGAGCGTAATAGGCAACTAACATAAGTACGAACGCATCGTAAATATCGTCTATCGCGGCGTCTTTACGTTTGGTATTTGAAATGGCCAACGACAAGCGGTCACACCATTGAGGGGATAGCTGCTGAATAATAGAAAGCCGTTCCTCTTTGCCTTCTTGCGTTCGTTTTGAAAACGTCAGCGGTTCGTCTTTCAATGCTGCAAACACCACTTCAGGATGTGATTCCCTGATAGAAAGATTGGGATGAGTTTCAATGAGCTCATCAAGCTCGCGAATCTTGGGCACAATTCCCCAAGTCTGTTTAGAAAACTTCTTATCAAGCTGCTCCACATTGGCACTGCACGCCGCAATGTAATCGGTTTGGTAAACCGCCTCACGACACGGAACCGGAAACACCGAAGAACCACGTTTGCTGGTTAGAAAACGCCTTGCTGCTTTGTCACACAAGCGATCTGGAGTTTGTGCATCACTAAAACCAATAGGCATATCGATAAGCGCCGTTGAACCGATAAGATCACTCGCTAGCTCATCGAGGGTGTTTACCACTTTAAACGCAGGTATCTCATTGTCAGAGACAATCCAAGCGATCCAACCCGACTTGCAGCCATCAATTCCGATGTATTTCATTATGTTCTCGATGATTAGTTTGTTGAGGGTTATTTGGGATAACTAGCCCACTTAATGATCAGTGCCACTCACTAATCAGCAGTCTGCTTTTTACACCACGTACCTGCAAGCCCATTGCATCGAACACCTCTTCAAAGTCTCGACACTGCACAGGGATGTTAGGTAACGAAAGCGCGGCTTCTGAAAAGAATTGTTGTTCAAAATGAGCCGAATCGTTCCAAGCGAGTTGCCACCACTCTAGAATCCTCGACTTAGACGAGCGCAGCTTTTCAGCCGTAGGAACTTTATCACTTTTACTTAAGTTCTCTTTGCTTGTAGTAGGAAAGAGGTTCCACTTATCGTTGTTTGGCCAGTAAGCGAAAGGCAAACAGTGATCAACGTGATACTCATTTTTTAATGATTTTCCACTCCACACGCTGACAATGTCGGCACGATCAGATCTAAGTTGCTCGACACGTTTACGCACATCGCGAGTATCATGGTTTTGATCGATCCATACCAAGCAGTCGTGATAAGTCTGTAGTGAAATGCTTCGCTGTCGGTTCAACTCGAAACGCTGCATCTCCATGACCCATTGATTCACCACCAGTGGTTCAATCCAAGAGTGGTAGATTCTAAAGCACTCCCACAGGCTTTCATCGAGAGTAAAATAACCAAAACTTTCGAAGAACTCACTATCAATGACCAGTGATTCTCGGCTCTTCCGTCGTTTGTGAGGTGGGTATATATCGAATAGTCGGTTGTCTTTCGAGCCTTGATAAATGAAAGTCACAGGTCCTGATTTAATGGTACTGATCGTTTGTGAAAATAGCTTTTGTAGAGCCTTGGCTTCATCGCCGAGAAACATAGCGCCTATCGCTAGATCATCAGCACTTAAGTGTTTGAGTTTATTCCAACCATCCTCTTTTACAAACCCAAGTCCCTTCGTTGTGTTGCTATTTTGCTGAATCCCAGCGCCTTCTATGTCGATATCAATCAGTCGCTTAAACTGCCTAACCCAATACAGAGCAACCAAGCCCACTGGTAGAGAAATTTTTCCATCAGTTCGATCAATCACAGCGCCTGAATGCGCATCAGCAATTCGCAGTAATGTTCTCAACAAAGCCAACTTGTATGTGGCCGACTTGTTGTCATTCACAATAATGTGGCGCACCTTGTTCAAATCACCGGAGCCATCGTCTGGCAATGTCATCACCACGGTTTGCCACCACACTTCACTGCGGTTCAATGTGTCTTGGCTATCATCGACATGACGAACCAACAAGGCGCTGTTTTTTGACAAACGCTCGAGCTCTTCAACCGAGACTTCATAGCCTTGTCGACTGTCTATAAATTCCCCATGACGCAGAGTGATCACCAGCTTGCCATTTGGAGCTAGCAAGTTAGACAACTTTCTAAATGCTCGTTCTCGATGAGACGGGGCTAAGTGCATCCAAACCGCACTCACCAATATCAGGTCAAAACGCATTCCGAGGTTTTCAGTGCGGCTAAGCGAAGGCAGTGAATCATCAATCCAGGTAACACTTGGGCCTGTATATTTCGAGCCTTGTTCGCGTAATGAAGCACTTGGTTCTATCGCAATAACATCAGCTCCGGCTTTGTGCATCCATAGCACATCACGACCGCTCCCAGCACCGACATCTAATACTTTATCGCCCTCTAAAGGCCAATAAGCTTGCCAGCTTTTATGCACCGTCTCGAACGTCACTGAGTTGTACTGCTGGCAAAGTGTGTGAGCATTTTTATCGTAAAAAGGAATCGATGAGGACATATGCGCTATTGGAGTAAGGAGTCTATCTCAATAGTAATGGGGAGCTTAGGCGATTGCTAGCAGCTCATGCATGTTCAGCCACACCGAGCAATATTTATCGTTAGTGACTGTTTTATATCAATATCCACTTAATGAGTGCATCAGGCGAATCAGTCTCGTCAGCAAAACAAAAACAAACAAGGTGCAAGCTGACGTGCGAACAGAGATAATTGTTTGAAGATGATTAACTCGCCTCAAGCACCAAACCGATAGAAAACTAATGAACACATACTCACACATAGATACCCCATTCAACCTGCGCCACACCTGTTGGTTTTGTGGTGAACCTTCCAGTAACCTTGTTGAATTTCCTAAGACAGCGCAGGCAGTTGCCAAGATAGGCCATTCACCGATCGCACTGCCGGCTTGTAATGAGTGTGCGAGAATTAACTATTCAAAGAATCTGACCTCAATTTGGTCTGTGCGCGATCAGATAAAACACACTCTGATAGACAAGTACGCTAAGCACCTTGGCATCGGTGAGAACTGGACGGAGCAAGAGCTTATTGATTCTGATTTCTCGGGTTCGACGCTCGGTGGGTTTGGGCGCAGCGCTTGGAAGATGTATCAAATCGCCAAACAACGCGTCGATTATAAAGGCTGGCCTTTGTCGGTTGATGACATCCCACTTGAGGTATACGACGAAACCAGTGGCTTTGAGTTTGACGGTACTCGTTATGCCTCAATCAATTCATGTATCGACTATTTCACCAAGGCAGCAGGCGTAGACAAAGAGCTGTTGTCGCAGCTTGTCGACATCGTTTCATCAGAAAGGTTTAGCTACGCACTGCGAATCACCAAGCTGAACAAGAATGTCTCTAATACCAAGCGCTCGGAGATCGTCGAAGAGGTACTACAACAAGAGTCTGAACAAGAAGAGATATTGCTTGAGCAAGCTAATTCAATGTTTAACCCAAACGTCGAAGAGGTGAATATTTCAGGCTCAATAGCGCCTGTATTTGCCATTCAGTGGGCGCTGGCTAACAAGGTTAAAGATTTAGCCCACCTTTGTGCTCTCGAAGATGAGTATTTTGACTATTTCGAGCACCTCGGCGGCCCTGCAGCTTTCATGTCCTATAACGGCCTACAACTCTATTTAGAGTCGCGTCAAGATCCTGAATGGGTAGAAGAGTTGGATCCAAATAAACAGTATTGGTGAACATGCCTCGCTACTGGTGAACACGTGTAAGCTCGATAATCGTGTCAAACACCCATTGTTAGTCCTTGTTTTATATAAAGATCTAAAAACAGAACCCTATAACAGTTAATTGTTGCAATTCGGTTAAATAGAGTGAAAACTTCAAGCATCTAAAACTATTTAATCACTGCCATCTGCGGTGAGTAAGGAGTGAATTGTGCTTGCTGTTCTTCGTATTATTTTGGCTACGGTGTTTATTATTTTCACCACTCTATGTGCTTTTGTTTACTGCTTGTTTAGCCCCAAGAACCCCAAGCATGTGTACGTTTTCTGTCGTTGGTTCAACCAACTCCAAAAGATCATCGGTGTAAAACTGGTGCAACGCGGCCTAGACAATGCCCCGACACCAGAAAACAGCGTCTACATCTCTAACCACCAAAGCATATTGGATTTTGTGACCGATCCAGGAATGCTAAGACCACGCACTGTTTCATTGGGCAAACGCGATTTGTTGTACGTGCCTTTCTTTGGCCTGCTGTATTGGATCACCGGTAACATCATGATTAACCGCGAAGACAAATCCAAAGCACGCGATACCATCAAGCAAGTGGCGGAAGCGATTCATCAGAGAGATCTGTCTGTTTGGGTTTACCCGGAAGGAACCCGTAGTAAAGGGCGTGGACTACTGCCATTCAAAACAGGCGCTTTCCGAATGGCAATTGAAGCAGGTGTGCCTATCACCCCGATGTGTACTAGCACCACGCACAATAAGATCGACTTTAATCGTGCCAATAATGGCATTGTGATCACCGAGATGTTGGAACCTATCGATGTATCCGGATACAAGCTTAGCGATGCGAGAGAGTTGGCCAATCGCTGTCACGCACTCATGGCAGAGAAAATAGCAGAGCTTGATGCCGAAGTGGCTCGTTTAGAGGCGCAGCAAAAAACAGAGTTGGATTCAGATCGTTCTTCTACGAACTAACTCGCAACGAAACCACTGAGTCATCGCTCAGTTACTTAAAAAGACACTCAACGATCGCAACTCTCATTGTTCTTGTTTTACTTGCTGGCGCTTATCCGCAAAATAAAAACAGGCGTTATCTGCCTTATAGAGCAATGGGAGTAAACGATGGAAGTGATTCACCATGGTGGCAAACATACTGTCACAGGATCTTGTCACGAATTAAGAGATTCAGGCCAAGCGGTACTCATCGATTGTGGCTTATTTCAAGGTTTAGATCTTCAAGGTAAAAAGCTTCAAGGAGAAGATGCACGCCCTCTTGATATTGAATTTGAAACGTCCCACCTCAACGCTCTGCTGCTGACCCATACTCACATTGATCATATTGGCCGATTACCTTGGTTACTCGCCAGTGGGTTTAACCAACCGATTTATTGCACGCAAGCCACCGCTGAACTTGCCCCTTTAATGATTGAGGATGGCTTAAAGCTGCAAGGACTCAGCAATAAACAGTCGAAGCTGATACTCAAAAAGATTCATTCGTTAATTGCTCCCAAGCCTTACGGGGAATGGTTTCCAATCACGTCTAAACAGCAAAACAACGGAAAGGATCATGATAGGCCAAATACTCTGTATGCTCGCTTTCAACCTGCGGGGCACATCTTAGGTTCTGCCTATATCGAGATTAAGTTACCCAACCAAGAGGTGGTGGTCTTTTCAGGCGACTTGGGCCCAAGTAACACACCACTACTGCCCGATCCTAAGCCACCACGACAAGCCGACTATCTGTTTATCGAATCCACTTATGGCACCAGTACACATGATGATATTGCTACGCGAGCTGAGCGTCTCAAAGCAATCATTGATCGTTCACTGCTCGACGGTGGCGTTATTCTAATTCCGGCATTTAGTATCGGCAGAACGCAGGAATTGCTTTTTGATATCGAACACCTGATCTTTGAGCATCAACTCAGTAGCGATATTCCTATTATTCTCGATTCTCCGATGGCTCAGAAAGTGACACGTTCATACCGACGCTTTAAAGAGTTGTGGGGACAAGAAGCAAAGCAGCGTCTTGAACTGAAACGCCACCCACTCGCTTTTGAGCAGTGCATTACCGTTGATGGACATAGAATGCACAAGAAAATCGTGAATCGCCTCAAGTCGACAGGTGAACCTGCGATTGTGGTCGCAGCTTCTGGGATGTGTCAGGGTGGCAGGATAATGAACTACTTATCCGCCTTGCTTCCCGATAAACGAACCGATGTAATTTTAGCTGGCTATCAAGCGCACGGAACGCTCGGACGAGAGCTGCAACAAGGGGAAATGCAGGTTTATATTGATAACAAAGACGTTGAGGTTAATGCTCAAATTCATGGCATGTCTGGCTATTCTGCCCATGCTGATAAAGGGGACCTCTACCAATTTATAGAAGGCATCGCGACGCCACCGAAAGAGGTGCATTTGATTCATGGCGAGCCAAATACTCAGTCTGAATTCGCTAAAGAATTACAGGCGCGAGGGTTCGTGGTTGTTTGAAACAGGCATCAAATTAACAACTTTTACTAGGTAGATATTAAAGCCTCAATTATCAAACCTTCAAAAGCCATAGTCTCTTAGACCTGCTAGCTCACCCAATGTAGGTGATATATTCCAACCTACTTATCTCACCATCCATATGTCAGCCGTTTATGCTAAGCGGCTTTAACCGCTGTTTTGCGCAATTTCGTTTCTTATGCGCATCTCAAGATCCCCTTTCTGTATTAATCACTATTTATTCACTTTTCAAAACACAACAAATCACAACTAGTTGCATATCAGATTAAATGGAACGATTCTAGAATTAGCACTAAGCATTAACAAACACCCTCTATAACTTGCTTTATGTCACAGTAATCCTAATGCGCAGTTAAATAATTTAACACTTGGGTTACAAGTGAAGTATTGTGTTGTTCGAAAAACAATCATAAGCAAAACTAACAGGGAAAATACTCATGCAGTCATTCGTTGATTTTTTGAATGGAATAATCTGGAGCCCAGTACTTATCTACCTATGTTTAGGTGCAGGTTTGTTCTACTCCGTCATGACTCGATTTGTTCAAATCCGTCACTTCTTTGAAATGTGGCGCTTGCTACTCTCGGGTAAAAGCTCATCAAAAGGCATCTCGTCTTTCCAAGCTCTAGCCGTTTCGCTATCTGGCCGTGTAGGTACAGGTAACATTGCTGGTGTTGCTGCCGCTATCGGTTTCGGTGGCCCAGGTGCAGTATTCTGGATGTGGGTTGTAGCCTTCTTTGGCGCCGCGACTGCTTATGCAGAATCTACGCTAGCGCAAATCTACAAAGAAGAAGACGAAGGCCAGTTCCGTGGTGGTCCGGCTTACTACATTGAAAAAGCAATGGGTCAGAAGTGGTACGCATGGATCTTCGCTATCGCGACTATTTTTGCATGTGGTATTTTGCTTCCAGGTGTTCAGTCAAACAGTATTGGTAATGCTGTAGAAGCTGCATTTGGATCAGGTGATATGATTGAAACAGCTGTCGGTACATTCAGTTTCGCTAAAATTTTCACCGGTACTGTTGTTGCTATCATCCTTGCTTTCATCATCTTTGGTGGTGTTAAACGTATTGCGAACTTCACACAAATCGTTGTTCCTTTCATGGCATTGGCTTACATCATCATCGCGTTCGTTATCATTCTGCTAAACATCAGCCAAGTGCCAACGGTTTTCGCAATGATTGTTGGTGATGCATTCACACCTATGGCAGGCTTCGGTGCTGCAATTGGTTGGGGTGTTAAACGTGGTGTTTACTCAAACGAAGCGGGTCAAGGTACTGGTCCTCACGCGGCAGCGGCTGCAAGTGTTGATCACCCAGCTCAGCAAGGTTTGGTACAAGCATTCTCTATCTACATCGATACTCTTCTAGTATGTTCTGCTACAGCGTTCATGATCATCATCACTGGTGCTTACAACGTTCACGGCGGCGCTGAGGGTGTGTTCCTTGTTCAGAACCTAGCAGCAAACATTGGTGCGAATGGTCCTGTATTTACACAGCTTGCTATTGAAAGTGCACTACCAGGCATTGGTAAGCCATTCATCGCATTTGCTCTGTTCTTCTTCGCATTTACAACGATTCTTGCTTACTACTACATCGCAGAAACGAATATTGCTTACCTACGTCGTACCATCAAGATCCCTGGCATGATGTTCGTACTTAAGCTTGTTCTTATCACTGCAGTTTTCTATGGCACAGTTAAAACAGCGAACCTTGCATGGGCAATGGGTGATGTTGGTGTTGGCTTGATGGCATGGTTAAACATCGTTGGTATTCTGATCATCTTCTTCATGTCTAAGCCTGCGCTTAAAGCTCTAGCTGACTACGAAGAACAGCAGAAACAAGGCGTAACTGAGTACACATTCAACCCTGTAAAACTAGGCATTAAAGGTGCAACTTACTGGGAAGAGAAGTACAAGCGTAAAACAGGCAAGTCTCCAGAAGCAGAAGCTGCAGACACTAAACCTGTAGAGCAACCTTCAGCTTAAGCTTTCCTTAGCAAATAGATCGCTTTAACAAATAGTGCTATTAATAACGCATAAAAAAGGGGTTAGCTATTTCGGCTAACCCCTTTTGTTTTATTCATAACCAATAAATGGCTTATAACAAACTAACTGTTCCCGAGTTAGAGTATTAAGCAGCGATTTCTTGTGTTGCCATTTGAGGCGCTTTCTTCTCACCGATAGGCAGTACTGTGCGGCCGTATTCGTTGTTGATTACTTGTGCCATTGCAAAGTAGATAGCTGAAGCGCCACAGAAGATACCTTCAAAACCAGCGATAGTGCCGATTAGTTCGCTGCCAGTGAAATCACGAGCTGCAAGTAGGAAGAACAAGATAGTTAGTGAACCGAATACTACTTGCTTCGCCACTGGGTAGCATAGAGAGCCAATGAACATGAAGCCTGTGAAGATGCCCCATAGTAGTAGGTACCAACCCATGAATGCTGCAGGGCTTGCAGGTAGACCCATGTAAGGCATCACGATTAAACCAACCAAAGACAACCAGAATAGGCCGTAAGAAGTAAACGCAGTTGTACCGAACGTGTCACCACGTTTGAAACACATTGTGCCCACGATAACTTGGCTCAAACCACCGTAAAAAATACCCATAGCAAGAATCATTGAATCGATTGGAAAGAAACCTGCGTTGTGGATATTAAGAAGAATAGTGGTCATACCGAAACCCATTAAGCCTAGTGGCGCTGGGTTAGCTAGTTTGGTCGACATTGCGAATTTACCTTATTAAAGTGGTTGATTAAAAAAAAACAATAAAAGTTATCAGAAAATTTTAATCTATAAACCGTACAACTAGGTAATCCAGTTATCGAAAACTAAGATTGTGTAAATGATCTTATGGAAAATTAGTTTCATAACAACGCTAATTAATTCATAGAACCTATAAATGAACAAATTCCCTGTCGCGCTATGAAAAAGATGCGAGTAACGAGATGCGAGTAACGAGATGCGAGATACGAAAAGAGTCTTTAGATTCGAGTAAGCGGGATAAGAGGAGCAGGTCTCGATTGAAGCGTCATTCCAGAATCGAGGGACGAGATATCTGGAATCTCCTCTTCGATATAAGCACGTTTGGCGCACTAAAGAGATTCCCTATCACGTTCGTTCCTCACTGTAGGGAATGACGGAAGTTTGCTTAGATGCGAGTAAGTGAAATGAAGAACAAGAGAGCGAGCTTTTCGTTACTCGTTTACTCGCATCCCGTATCTACTCACTCACCCGTTATCTTAAATTATGCTTGTTGAGCTTTAGACTCAGACACTTGAGATTGAACGTCTGAAGAAGCGTTTTTACTCGCATCGCGCTTGGCTAACAACGTCACGACAATCAACTGAGCAACAAGAGCGCCTAACACAACCAATGCACTTCCCGTAAAGCCTGCCACTACAAAACTAACCAAAGCGATAGAGCCGTTCATCAACGCATAAGGTAGCTGCGTCTTAAAGTGTTCAAACTGATCACACCCTGCCCCGGTTGAAGAAAGAATCGTGGTCTCAGAGATCGGTGAGCAGTGATCACCAAACAAGCCACCAGACAACACAGCACCAATTGCGACGAGTAGTGGAGCATCTATCGCAATCGCGGTTGGAATAACCAATGGCATCATTATCGCGAAGGTTCCCCACGACGATCCCGTTGCGAATGAAATGATAGCCGATAATAAAAACGCGACCGCAGGTACTAACCAATATGGAAAGCCGCTCTGTGCTTGCTCAGCAATATAAGCTGCCGCACCCAACTCTTTACCAACGGTGCTTAATGCCCAAGCCAATACCAAGATGATCGCAACTGGCATCATGTTTCCCATGCCTTTTAAGTACACAGAAACACCATCAGACAACTTTCTTACACCGTAGTAAGCCATTAACGAAATTAATGTAATCGCCGCAAAGAAATAAGCCGATGATAACGCCGCTCTAAATGATGAACCTGCGACCTTTTGGAACGGGAAACCTTGTGGTACCAGCATGGCGCACAACACCACCAGCATCACTAACAATGGTGCCCAGACAAAAGATGCCTTTGCATTTTTATGCGAGAACGGATTTAGTGATTCGTTATTCACGCCAGAGTTAATTCCCGCCTGGCAATCACGCTCAGCTTTTGCCATTGGCCCAAAATCTAAACCTTTAACGGACACGAGCGGAACGATGAAAATCGCGAGGAATGCGTAGAACTGAAAAGGAATCGCACCGATGAACGCATCCCAATCAGACATGTTGACATTTAACGCCGTGAACTCTTTTTGAATCAGGCTCATGATATACACGCCCCACCCGATAAAAGGGATAAGGATCGCGACGGGTGATGATGTAGAGTCGATGATGAATGCCAACTTCTGTCTAGAAAGTTTCAGTTTATCGAAAAGAGGGCGAAAGACAGGACCAACAATCAACGGAGTACCTAAGTCAGAGAAAAATATCACGATTCCTCCAAACCACGCAGACAATTGAGCTTGGCACTTGTTGCTTACCCACTGAGTCACACGCTTAGCAAACGCAACACCACCACCCGACTTTTCCATCAATGCGACAAAACCACCGATGAATACCAACAGCATGATCACACCAGCGTTATAGCTGTCGGTAAGTTGAGGGACTAGGTAACCTTTCACCATGGTACCAAACGTATCAAGCGGGTTAAGTTCGCTAAACATGCCAGTCAGCATTGCAACACCACTCAGCACACCAGCAAAAAGGCCTATCACCACATTCCTTGTCGCCAATGACAACACCAAAGTAATCACAATAGGGATGAGTGACGTGATATCTGTCTGTTCCATAGGTACACCTTAACCCTAAAATAAGAGAATAAATATAAATTAAATTTGAATATAAATTCACAAGCATCATTTGTACAGAACTTTATCCTCTAACTGGATAATTAGTCTTTAAATGCGCTTCAACATAGCCAAATAGACCAATCACCCTGCTTAAATAGCCAAGTTCGAAACGGAAAAAAGCCGAAAGTAGAAACTTTCGGCTTTTGATTATTTATATCGCTATGGTCGTACTACTAAGCTCGTAACTTAGGCCACCTCTTCAGTATTCAGACTATCAATTACAGCTGATTTCATCCCAGAACCAATTCGATTGAACTGGGCTTTCCCAAACACCTGGGCCGTTTTTAGCCACGAAGCACTTACCGTTATGCGTCACTTTATCGCCATTACTCACTTGGCTAACACCGGCTTGCCACGTAATAAATTCAGATGGATCGACAACCACTGGCGGTTCTGTCACAGGTGGTTCAACGGGTGCAGGGTCTACTGGTTCTGGATCGACAGGGGCAGGATCAACAGGCGATGGATCTGTCACTACCGGTGGTGTTGGCTCGCCCGCTACTAGTTTCCAAGGGCCACCATTGGCAGGGTCATCCCCTTGTGTCCACCATTTCGCTTCATAGGTTGCACCGTTGTGAGTCACTTGGTCACCCGCGTTGTAAACCTTGGTCGCACTCCAACCATTACCACCCGGATCAGTACCAGGATCTACCGGATCCAGCTTATCGACCACTTTCACTTCAGGCCAACTCGCATGAGAACCATAAAAGTTGGTCACACACTTCTCGTAATCGCCAGCCACCAGTGCGGAATAAGCAGTTTGAAAGCCCACTAGCTCACACTCAAATGAATACCCTTCAGGGCGGTCTGCGTAGTATTTCCAGTTACCATCCCAGTTGGTGTACAACACATCCGTTGCTCCGTTGAGATTCAAGCTTCCGTAAGGCGTTTGCTGCCAACATGTATTGGCTTCATCGGCTTCTACAGGAATTTCATAGTGCGCGGCTAACCCTTCCCAGTAACGAATACGGTTAACGGGTTGGCCTTTGTCTTTGTTCTGCTCGCCACATTCAATACCACCATTGATCACGTTGATTGTGGTACCAAAGCCATAGCCAATACCCGCATCCAATTCACGTTGAGATGGTGTCCATGTTCGGTCAATTACATGCAGCATTGCCGGTTTAGGCGCTTGTGGTGTTAAAAAGAACCAGATAGCAGACGCTAAGTTCAACCAAGAATCCGCCACTAATCCCGGATTGTTGAGAAGCACCGTCGCATCGCCATCGAACATCACTTCAGAGAACGCGCCGTAATTAAAATGGTAAGAAAGCTGTTTAGCACCACGTCCGAAGTAACCCTGCCCCGCAGCACATGGCCAACGGGCATTCTGCCAATCATTCTGACCACAACCTGTGGTGTAACCTTCTTGGCCTTCAGACCAACCCATTTCGCGAACATGCACCAGCGCTTGCTGCCACTCTTCTAGAGCTAATGGATTATCAGAGGTGTTGCCTATCGCGATGTGCCCACCCGTCTCTTGTGAAAAGTGAGCAAAGGCCGTGATGATGGATTTTTTACAGATGGCATCGGAGTCACGGCCATCGGTGTACTCTCCACAGAACGCTGGGAATTTACCGATCGCACGTAAGAAGCGAGTGTAGGTGTATTCTGGCGCTGCCATCTGAGTGAGGAAGTCCCATTCAGATTGAGGGAACACGCGCTCTACACGCTTTATGTTTTCAGGATTCGAGGGGGAACCGGGTTCAATCGCTTCAACGATTGTATTCGGGCGAGTTTGAAGGGCCTGTGACCAGATCGCATACATAGGATCGGATATTTTCGCTTGTTCAGCAGCTTGTAGAGCCGACTTTTCAACAAGGTAACCATTCGGGTTTTGCGGATCAGGTTGAATGTTCAAAGACGCATGACTTTGCGCTGCTAATGTGCAGCCCAGTACTGTCGCCAAATATTTGATTTTTAACATGATGGATTCTCTTATCTGTCCTTAATAAGTCCATCAAAGAGTATGCTTCACATGTGGAATGGCCTAGCTGTAGCTGTGTGAATTTATAAAAAGTGCGAGTGATCTTTTTGATACATGGCTCAGCACAACAAAGCGTCTCATGGTTTCTTGAGCTGATATCTAGTTTCCAACTCATTTGGTTTCTAGTTATTGTTCATTTGATTTCGAGGTATTGCTCATAAGCCTTTAATGTAATGAATCAATATAATCAATCGAAATCGAGTAGGAGGAGGCCTCACGGCCTCCGTCCTCTCACACCACCGTACAAGC